>CANBTQ010000090.1 GCA_947372425.1 Comamonadaceae bacterium
TGGCTTCTGGTGACACGGCCACGCTGACCGGTGCGGCACCGGTTTACAACGATGCGCATGTGGCCACCGCCAACACGGTGACGGTGGCGGGCTTGGCGCTGTCCGGTGTCAGTGGCAGCAATGCCAGCGTGTTGGGTGACTACACGCTGGCCACCAGCAGCGCCACGGCGGCGGCCACCATTGCGCCGGCCACGGTCACGCTGGCTGCCAGCAAGACCTATGACGGCACAGCCGATCTGACGGGCTTTGTGACGATAGGCGGCTTGGTGGGAACGGAAACGCTGGCCTACAGCGGCGCTACTGCCAGTGACTTCCACGTCAGCACGGCTGGCAAGTTCATCAATGCACTCACGCTGGCCAATGGCAGCGGGCTGGCCAGCGACTATGTGCTGCCCACGCTCAACAGCGCCAATGCGCCGGTGACGATTCTGCAATTGGCGGCAACCAGCTGGAAGCCCTTGGTCACCACCGGTTTGTGGAGCGACCCGGCCAACTGGGTGCTCGGCATTGTGCCCAGCACGGCAGACGTGCAATCGGCCGTGATCCCGGCCAACACCACTGTCACGTTTGACGCCACGGCGCAGAACACCAGTCTGGAGTCCATTGTCAGCGCGGGCACGGTGAACGTGACCGGCGGCACCTTGAATGTGGCCACCAGCCTGAGCGCAGCCCAATACCAGCAAACCGGTGGTGCGGTTACCGGTGCCGGTTCGTTCACCGTGACCAATGGCTTCAGCCAGACGGCTGGCTCCATTGCCATGGCAGGCCCGGTGTCCATCAACCAGGCCAGTGGCAACCTGACCGTCGGCAGCATCAGCGGCTCCAGCATTGCGCTGGCCGCCGGCAATGGTGCCATCGTGCAGACTGCACCCCTGGTCACCACCGGCCTGCTGTCGGTGACCGCAGCCAACGGCGGCGCGGTGTTGACGAATGCGCAAAATTCCGTGGCTGCCTTCAGTGCGCAAACCATGGGCTCGGTGGCGCTGACCAATGTGGGTGCGCTGGATGTGCAGGGCATTACCGTGGCCGGTGGCAATCTGGCCATCGACAACACGGGCGCGTTCAGCAACTCCGGTGCCATCAACGTCGGCGGCGGCGGGGTGTCCATCACCACGCACAGCCCGATCACCATCACTGGTGCGGTGAGCGCAGCCGGCAACATCACGCTGGCCGCACTCACGCCGGACCTGACCAGCAACATCACGCTCAACGGCGCGATGACATCCACCGGTGGCGGCATCTCGATCCAGGCCTACAACGACTTCATCCAGAACAGCCGCCTGAGCGCTGCGCTGGGTATTGATGTCAACTCGCTGGCCGGCACGCTCACCTTCGGGCCGGGCGCCTTCAGCGTGGGCAATCCGCTGACCTACTCGGTCAACGGCGTGCCCTACACGCCACCGTGGCTCAGCTCGGCAACAAACGGCGGGGCCACTGATTTCCTGGTGAGCTTCCTAGATAACTTCCAGGCGGCGTTGGATGAACAGGCAGCCACCTCGGAAGACCCGCTCGGCGTGAAGAAGCGGGACAACGAAGGTCTGGTCGTAGAGGGAGAAATATGCAAACCATGATGGGGCGCGGGCTGACGGCCCGCATGGTGTCGGCGTTGCTGGGCCTGCTGCTATGGCAGACCGCGTCGCTGGCGCAGGCGCAAAGCGCGGGTGAGGTGGAGTACTCGCGCGGGGCTGCCGTGGCGCAGGCGCCGGGCAAGGCGCCGCGCATCATGGGCAAGGGGCTGACGCTGGAGGAGGGCGACCGCCTGACCACCTCCGACGGCTCCATGGCCATCGTCAAAATGCAGGACGGCACGCGGCTCACGCTGCGTCCCAACTCCGAGCTGATCATGCAGAGCTACCGCTACAACGCGGCTGCCCAGGAAGACAACAGCATGGTGATGCAGCTGCTGCGCGGCGGCTTTCGGGCCATTACCGGCCTGATCACCAAGGGCTCACCCAACGCCGGCAAGGTGCAGACCTCCACCGCCACCGTGGGTATACGCGGCACCGACTTTGACATCCGCATGTGCGGTGCCGATTGCAAGAACGAGTCGTCCGCCGTGCGCGAAAAAGCCAAGCCCAATGTGGTGCTGGCCAGTGCCAAGCTGGTGGAGGCCAAGGGCGAGATTGCCGCCATCGACGGCCAGGGCCAGCGCCGCCTGGTCTATGACGGCGGCTCCATCTATCCGGGCGACGTGGTGCACACCGGCCCCGGTGCCAATGTGGTGCTGGCGTTCCGGGACGACAGCCGCCTGACGCTGGGTGCCAACACGCAGTTCAAGGTGGACAGCTTTGTCTATGACCAGAAGGCGCCGGCCGAAGGCCGCTTCCTGGTGTCGCTGCTGCGTGGCTCGCTGCGCGCACTGACCGGGTTGATCGGCAAGGCCAATAACCGCAATGTCGGCTTTACCACCCCCACGGCCACCATCGGTATCCGTGGCACCGGGCTGGATCTGGATTGCGGCGAGACGGCCTCCTGCAGCTTCTTCACCTGGCTGGGCACGATTGAGGTCAAGCCCAATGGCGAATCGGCACTGCAGGTGCTGCAGGCCGGCCAGGGCCTGTTTGTCAGCAAGGAAGGCATACGCCCGCTGACCGCGCCCACGCTGAACACGCCGCGGCCCGACCAGGTGCCGGTGAACACCGAAAAGCTGTTCAACTCCGGTGGCGTGGCGCCGGATGAGGAAGGCCTGTACGTCTTTGTGCGTGACGGCCACATCCAGGTCACCTCATCCAAAGAGGTACTGGACCTGGGCCGTGGCGAGACCGGCTTTGCCGGTGCCGATGGCCACACCGGCCGACCGCTGGAAATCCCGCTGTTCATCCAGGCTGACAAAGTCCCCATGCCCAACAGCCAGAACCCGAGCCTGGTCAATCTGCTCAACGATGCCACCGGTGATGGCACCAAAAACATGTGCCGCTGAGGTGCCCTGAACATGACTTCTGCCCTGCCTAAAAATTTGCTCACCCCCACAGGCCAGGCTGCCCGGCTGCTGGCCGGCGTTTGCCTGGCTTCCACCCTGGCCGTCACGGCCGTGCAGGCGCAACAGGATTTGCCCGCAGCCACCGGTGCCACGGCAAGTTTCCCGATACGCGGCTTTGAACTCAAAGGTGATATTCCGCTGAGCCCGGACGACACCACGCGCATCCTGGCGCCCTTTATCCGCTCCGACGGCAACCTCGAAACCCTGCAACAGGCCGGTGCCGCGCTGGAGGCCGAGTTCAAGCGCAAAGGCTTTGTGCTGCACCGTGTGAGCCTGCCGCCGCAGGAGGTGGGCAACAAGGTCACTTTCGACGTGATCAAGTTTGTCATCGGCAAGGTCAGCATCGAGCGCACTGGCACCGTGAGCGACCGCAACATCCGTGGCAGCCTGCCGGAACTGCAGGAGGGCCAGGCGCCCAACTTTCAGACCCTGGCGGTGCAGACGGCCATTGCCAACGAAAACCCGTCCAAGCAGTTGCAGGTCTCGCTGAAGGAATCCGACGAGCCCGAGAAGATTGATGTCAAGCTGCTGGTCAAGGCCGACAACCCGTTCACCTTCTCCGCCAGTCTGGCCAATACCGGCTCCGACTCCACCGGCAATGACCGGCTGGCCCTGGTGGGTGGCCACTCCAATCTGTTTGACCGCGACCAGCAGTTTTCTTTTGCCTACACCACGTCCATAGAGCGCAGCGACAACGTCAAGCAGATCGGCCTGAACTACCGCATCCCGCTGTATGCACAGGGTGGCGTGCTGGCCATGAGCTACACCAGTTCCGACGTGGTCGGCAGCTTCGGCAGCTTCAGCAGCTCCGGCGCGGGCGAGACCTATGGCGTCAACTACAGCCACTACCTGGAGCCCAATGGCGGGCGCCGCACCTACCTCAGCCTGGCGCTGGACGAGAAGCTGTTCAACATCAGCAAGATCAACGGTGTGCCAGTGCCGGGCCAGCAGCAGCGCGGTAGCAACCCGCTGACACTGGGCTACACCGCCAAGGTCGAGACCGACCGTTCGGTCTGGGGCTACAACACCGATGTGGCGGTCAATCTGCCGGGCAGCACCGGCAACGCACTCAGCGCCTACCAGACCGAAGATGCGCGCATCCAGACGGTGGACTGGAAAATCGTGCACCTGGGTGCCAATTACCTGGCCTCGATGGAGTCGGGCTGGCTGTGGAGCGCGCGCACCCAGATGCAGTACAGCGACATGGCGCTGATCTCGGGCGAGCAGTTCGGCCTGGGCGGCGCCGGTTCGGTGCGTGGCACGGCCGAGCGCATTCTGTCGGGCGACAGCGGCGCCTCGCTGACGCTGGAAATGACCACCCCCGAGTTGTCCAAGGGCGTGCGCCTGCTGGGCTTTGTGGATGGCGGCTGGTTGAGCAGCAACAACACCGGGGTCAGCTCATCCGGCAAGTCGGGCAGCGACCAGTTGGCCAGTGCAGGCTTTGGTCTGCGCTACAGCCTGGGCACGGTCAGCCTGTCGGCCGATTGGGGCCACATCATCACCGGCGCCAATATTCCGGTGAATGCCAG
The DNA here is from genome assembly GCA_947372425.1 of Comamonadaceae bacterium. Classification (GTDB taxonomy): domain Bacteria; phylum Pseudomonadota; class Gammaproteobacteria; order Burkholderiales; family Burkholderiaceae_C; genus Allorhodoferax. The sequence continues at coordinate 4,510 of CANBTQ010000090.1, forward strand.
CTCGCTGATTCCCAAGGCCGGTGACGAGAAGCTGCACCTTAACCTTACCGCGCGGTTCTAGCGCAGGCCCTTCGTACAATGCGCGCATGGCAGGTTTACAAACAGGTTCGCCCACTCCACAGGCCTTGACGGTGCATGCGCAGTCGCGCGTGCTCGAAATCAGTTTCTCAGACGGTGCGGCGTTTCGCATTCCGTTCGAGCTGATGCGTGTGTACTCGCCCTCGGCCGAGGTGGCCGGCCATGGTCCGGGGCAGGAGACGCTGCAGACCGGCAAGCGCCTGGTCGACCTGACCGGGCTGGAGCCGGTGGGCAATTACGCAGTGCAACCGCGTTTTTCCGATGGCCATGACACCGGCATCTACTCCTGGGACTACCTCTACTTCCTGGGCTCGCAACAGGCGCAGTTGTGGGCCGACTATGAAGCACGCCTCGCAGCGGCCGGTGTGTCGCGCGATGCACCCATGCCCGAAAAGGCCGGACACAGCTGCGCCAGCCACTAGGAGTCCGCCTAAAATGGGCGCATGACTACTACCCATTTCGGCTTTGAATCCGTCGACGAGGCGGAAAAAGCCCGCAAGGTCCGCGGCGTGTTTGATTCGGTTGCGCCCAAATACGACATCATGAATGACCTCATGTCCATGGGGCTGCACCGCGCCTGGAAGGCCTACACCGTGATGGTGGCCAACCTCAAGGAGGGCGACCGGGCACTGGACATTGCCGGTGGCACGGGAGACCTGGCCCTGGCCTTCTCCAAAAAAGTAGGCAGCACCGGACAGGTGGTGCACACCGACATCAACGAAGCCATGCTCAGCACCGGACGCAACCGCCTGCTCGACGCCGGCGTGGCCCTGCCCACCCTGGTCTGCGATGCTGAGAAGCTGCCCTTTGCCGACAACTATTTCGATCTGGTCAGCGTGGCCTTCGGCCTGCGCAACATGACGCACAAAGACCTGGCCCTGGCCGAGATGAACCGCGTGCTCAAGCCCGGCGGCAAGCTGCTGGTGCTGGAGTTTTCCAAGGTGGCCACGCCCCTGGAGAAGGTGTACGACTGGTATTCATTCAAGGTACTGCCGCGCCTGGGCAAGCTGGTGGCCGGCGACGACGCCAGCTACCGCTACCTGGCCGAGTCCATCCGCATGCACCCCAGCCAGCCGGAGCTCAAAGCCATGATGCACATAGGTGGTTTCGGCCATGTGGACTATCACAACCTCACCGGTGGTGTGGCCGCATTGCATGTTGGAATCAAGTGCTGAGCAAGGTTTTTTTGGAGCAATCATGAAGTGGTCTGTGGTGGTTTTGACGTTGGCTTTGGCCCTGGGCGGTGTAAACGCCGAGGCCGCCAAGCGTCTGGGTGGCGGCATGTCGTTCGGCAAGCAGTCCAGCAACGTGACGCAGCGCAACACCGCGCCTGCAGCTCCGGTGGCGCCTTCGCAGGGAGTCAACAACGCAGTCAGGCCGGCACCCGCGGTTGCCCCACCAGCGGTCGCGCCGCGCCGCCCTTGGGGCGCCATGCTGGGTGGTCTGGCCGCTGGCCTGGGCCTGGCCTGGCTGGCCAGCTCGCTGGGCATGGGTGAGGCCTTTGGCCAGATCCTGATGTTTGCCGTGCTGGCCATGGGCGTCATGGTGTTGATCAGCTTTTTCATGCGCAAGCGTGCGACGGCCTCCGCCGCCCAGGGCGGCAGCCCCTTCGCCTTTCAGGGCGCGGGCCAGGTGTCGGTGGCACAAGCCTACCGTCCTGAAAACGTGGGCAACGACGCCTCGGCCCGGCCCTTTGAGCGCAGCAATATGGTGCCGCTGGAGAATGGCGGTTCGATGATCGGTTCCGCCCTGAGCGGCTCGCAGAGCTGGGGCGTGCCAGCCGGGTTTGATACCGACGGTTTCCTGCGCGCCGCCAAGACCAATTTTGTGACGCTGCAGGCCGCCTGGGACCGCTCCGACATCCCGGCCCTGCGCGCCATGATGACCGACTCCATGCTGGGCGAAATCCGCACCCAGCTGGCCGATCGGGAAGCCCACACCGGCGTGTCGCCCAATAGCACCGATGTGGTCATGATCGAAGCCCACTTGCTGGGCATTGAAGAGCTGGCCGATGAGTACATGGCCAGCGTCGAGTTCTCCGGCATGATCCGCGAAGAGCCATCCGCCGGGCCCAGCCCGTTCCGCGAGGTCTGGAACATGACCAAGCCCAGGAACGGGGGCGGTGGCTGGTTGGTCGCAGGTGTGCAAGCGCTGCAATAGACACAAATCTGCCCTGCTTTCAGGGAATAATCGGGGACTATGGCAACACAGTCCCCTTTTTCATTTGTGGAAGACTTTTTCAAGTCCCTTCCAGTCCCCACTCCTCCAGCCTGGGTCATTGACGAGACGCACCGCAAGTGCGTGCTGGTGCTCAACCATGTGCTGATGCAGGAGCCCCAGGCCATGCAGCGCCTGGTGCGCCAGTCGGGCCGTGTGGTGCTGACGCAGTGGCGCAGCTTCACCTTCACGCTGCAGGTCACGCCGGCCGGTCTGCTGGATCTGGCAGGCGAGGGCGCCACGCCCGACCTGACGCTGGTGCTCACCGAAGAGTCGCCTTTCTCCCTGGCGCAGGCCCTGGTGCAGGGCAACAAGCCGCCGGTGCGGATTGAAGGCGATGTGCAACTGGCTGCCGAGGTCAACTGGCTGGCCGACAACGTGCGCTGGGATGTGGAAGAAGACCTGTCGCGCATCATCGGTGACGCACCCGCGCACATGCTGATGCAAGCCTGCCGCAAAGTGGGCAGTGCCTTGCGTGATTTCCTCGGTCAAAAGGTCGCCGGCAACACCGGCACTGACACAAGTTCCTCCGGCACTGCGGCATGAGTCGGCTGCTGCGCGGCTCGTACATTGTCTGGATCGTCCTGCGCTACGGCCTGGACGAACTGGTACTCAGCAGTTTCCAAAAGCCCTGGCTGCACTGGATAGCCCGGGTGGTGTCGGTCGGTCGGCGCGATGCGCCGCGCGGGCAGCGGCTGCGTGAGGCGCTGGAGCGGCTGGGCCCGATCTTCGTCAAGTTCGGGCAGGTGATGTCCACCCGGCGCGACCTGATGCCCCTGGACATCTCCGACGAGCTGGCGCTGCTGCAGGACCAGGTGCCGCCCTTTCCCTCGGCGCAGGCTGTGGCCATCATCGAGCGCGCACTGCGCCGGCCGCTGGCCGAAATTTTTGTCTCGTTTGAGCAGGTGCCGGTTGCCAGCGCCTCCATCGCGCAGGTGCACTTTGCGGTAATCAAAGACCGCAATGGCCAGCAGCGCGATGTGGCGGTCAAGGTGCTGCGTCCGGGCATGCTGTCGGCAATCGACAAGGACCTGAGCCTGATGCGCATGATGGCCGGCTGGGTGGACGGGCTGTCCACCGATGGCAAACGCCTCAAACCGCGCGAGGTGGTGGCCGAGTTTGACAAGTACCTGCACGACGAACTGGACCTGATCCGCGAGGCCTCCAGCGCCGCACAACTGCGGCGCAATATGGAAGGCCTGCAGCTGGTGCTGATTCCGGAGATGCTGTGGGACTTCTGCACCACCGAGGTGCTGGTGATGGAACGCATGGTGGGCGTGCCCATCAACCAGGTGGAGCGCCTGCGCAACGCCGGCGTGGACATCAAGAAACTGGCACGCGATGGCGTCACCCTGTTCTTTACCCAGGTTTTCCGCGACGGCTTTTTCCATGCCGACATGCACCCCGGCAACATCCAGGTCAGCCTGGACCCCAAGACCTTTGGCCGCTATATCTCGCTGGACTTTGGCATTGTGGGCACGCTGACCGAGGTGGACAAAGAGTACCTGGCGCAGAACTTTGTGGCCTTCTTCCGCCGCGACTACAAGCGCGTGGCCGAGCTGCATATCGAATCGGGCTGGGTGCCCCCGTCCACCCGGGTGGACGAGCTGGAGGCTGCGGTGCGGTCGGTCTGCGAGCCGTATTTCGACCGTCCGCTGAAAGAAATTTCACTGGGCCTGCTGCTGATGCGCCTGTTCCAGATGTCGCGCCGTTTCCATGTCGAGATCCAGCCGCAGCTCGTGCTGCTGCAAAAAACCCTGCTCAACATCGAAGGCCTGGGCCGCGACCTGGACCCCGATCTGGACCTCTGGTCCACCGCCAAGCCCTTCCTGGAAAAGTGGATGCTGGGCCAGGTGGGGCCGCAAAAGTTCATCGAGCAACTCAAGTCGCAGGCGCCGCATTACGCCAAGCTCCTGCCCGAGTTGCCCATGCTGGTGCACAACTTCCTCAAACGCAGCAACGAGGCGGGCAGTTCCGACAAGCTGGTGGCCGAACTGCTGCTGGAGCAAAAGCGCACCAACCGCATGCTGCAGTGGCTGTTTGCCCTGGGGATCGGGTTTTCGATTGGCGTGGTGGCAATGCTGGTCCTGATGCGGCTGCGGCACTACTAGTGGCCTCAGCCCTATAATTGAAGGCTTTGCACCACGGGTCAGAGCCCTAATCCCATGCCTATATACGCTTACAAATGCGAGTCCTGCGGGTTTGCCAAGGATGTTCTGCAAAAAATGTCCGACGCACCCCTGACGGATTGCCCTTCCTGCGCCAAACCCAGCTTCCAGAAGCAGGTCACCGCAGCCGGCTTCCAGCTCAAGGGTTCGGGCTGGTACGCCACCGACTTCAAGGGTTCCGGTGCCGCACCCAGCACGGCGGTTGCGCCGGCTGTAGGCGGCGATGCGGCTGCCCCTGCCGCCCCGGCGGCGTCAGCAGATAGCGCCGGCAGTGGCAAGAGCGAAAGTGCAGCTCCGGCTGCTACCCCGGCCGCCCCGGCCGCCAAGCCTGCGCCTGCTGCCAGCTAAATTCTGCGTTCCACTGGAGCTACCGTGCCCTTCAAGAAATACCTGCTCACCGGCCTGATGGTCTGGCTGCCTCTGGCCATCACCATCTGGGTGCTGCTGTGGCTGATGGGCACCATGGACGCGGTCTTTTTCGGCCTGCTGTCCATGCTGGCGGCGGTCACACCGACCGACCTGGCTCCCCTGATTGAGCGCCTGCACCACTTTCCCGGTCTGGGCGTGTTGCTGGTGGTTTCCGGCATGCTGGTGACCGGTGCGCTGGTTTCGAATGTGGCCGGTCGCTGGTGGCTCAAGCAATGGGACACGCTGTTTACCAATATCCCCATCGTCAAGACGATTTACAACAGCGTCAAAAAGGTGTCGGACACGCTGTTTTCCAGCAACGGCAATGCCTTTCGCACTGCCCTGCTGGTGCAGTACCCGCGTGCCGGCAGCTGGACCATTGCCTTCCAGACCGGTGTGCCCGCTGGTGAGGTGGCCAAGCATCTGGGCGCGGACATGGTCAGCGTGTATGTGCCCACCACACCCAACCCAACCAGCGGCTTCTTTTTGATGCTGCCGCGTTCCGAGGTGATCGAGCTGGACATGAGTGTGGACGAGGCGCTGACCTATGTGATTTCCATGGGCTCGGTGGCACCCTCCGAGCACCCGCATCCGCCGAAACATTCTCCAGCCGTTTCCAAATAACCCTTTAACAATCCAGCTGCCGAAAGTGCAGTGTTTAGAAAGCAAGCCATGGCCATGCGTACCCACTATTGCGGTCTTGTGACCGAAGCCCTGTTGGGCCAAACCGTTACCCTGTGCGGCTGGGTCAACCGCCGCCGCGACCACGGTGGCGTGATCTTTGTCGATCTGCGCGACCGCGAAGGTTATGTGCAGGTGGTCTGCGACCCGGATCGCGCCGAGATGTTCAAGGTGGCCGAAGATGTGCGCAACGAGTTCTGCGTGCAGATCAAGGGCCTGGTGCGTGCGCGCCCTGAAGGCACGGTCAACGACAACCTCAAGAGCGGCAAGATCGAAGTGCTGTGCCACGAGTTCACCGTGCTCAACCCGTCCGTCACGCCCCCGTTCCAGTTGGACGACGACAACCTGTCGGAAACCACCCGCCTGACGCACCGCGTGCTGGACTTGCGCCGCC
>CANBTQ010000091.1 GCA_947372425.1 Comamonadaceae bacterium
GCGCAGGAAGAATCCAACCGCCAGACGCACCTGCTGATGAAAGAGATCGAATCGCACCGTCAGACGGACGAAGCTTTACAAAGTGCCAAGCTTCTTGCCGAGCAGGCGCGTCAGTCGGCTGACCAGGCAAATCAGGCCAAGAGTCGCTACATCAGCGCCATCAGCCACGAACTGCGCACGCCGCTCAACAGCATCCTGGGCTATGCCCAGCTGATGGGGCAGGACCAGGGCATACCGCCGCACCGCAAGCAGGCGGTGAGCGTCATCCTGCGCGGCGGCGAGCATTTGCTCTCGCTGATGGAGGGCACTCTGGAGATGGCGCAGATCGAGTCCGGCAAGCTGGTGCTCGCACCCAAGCCGCTGCAGTTTGAAGCCGCCATGGCCGACATGGCCGAGATGTTTGAGCTGCAGGCTGCCGACAAGGGCTTGTCCTTCCGCTACGAGGTGCAGGGCAGCCTGCCGGCCTGGGTCAAGGCGGACGACAAGCGGGTGCGCCAGATCTGTTTCAACCTGCTGGGCAATGCCATCAAGTTCACGCAACACGGCGGCGTGACGCTGCGCGTGCGCTATGCCCGCGAAATGGCGCACATTGAAATCGTGGATACCGGCCCTGGCATGGGTGCGGCGGAAATCGAGAAGGTCTACGAACCCTTTGTGCGCGGTGCCGCCCAGGGTGCCGGTGGCTCCGGTCTGGGGCTGACGATTGCCAAGATGCTGACCGACCTGATGGGCGGCGAGATGCAGGTGCACAGCGTGCCGGGCGAGGGCTCGGTGTTCAGTGTGCGGCTGTTTTTGCCGCAGCTGCATTTGCCACCCGAAGGCGCGCGCCGGCTGGAGGCTGAACGCGCACAGCGCCAGGCACGCGGTGGCTATGCCGGGCCGCGCCGCAAGATTCTGGTGGTGGACAACGAGGCGGCCGACCGCAGCCTGCTGGTGCAACTGCTGGAGCCGCTGGGTTTCGAGCTGCGCCAGGCCGCCAGCGGCCACGATGCGCTGGACCTGCTGGCCGCCGGCCTGAACCCGGACGCAGTGTTGCTGGACCTGGCCATGCCCGGCATTGACGGCTGGGAGACGCTGCGCCGCCTGCGGGCCATGGGGGCACCGCAGCCGGCAGTGGCAATTGTTTCGGCCAACGCCTTTGACCGCGCGCTGGACCACGGCCTGGGCATTGCCACCGAAGACTTCATCGTCAAGCCGGTACGCCACAGCGAGCTGCTGGATTGGCTGGAGCGCCGCCTGCAGCTGCAATGGGTCAGCGCCCCGCTGCCGCTGCGGCCCGAGCCTGTGCCCCCGCCGGTGGCCGCTGCGCGGGCCGAGTCGGCCCTGCCACCGCGCGACGAGTTGCAGGCCTTGCTGGCCCTGGTGCAACTGGGCTACTACCGCGGCATCGTCAACAAGCTGGAGGCGCTGGCCCGGGCCCATCCGGCCTGCGCCGACTTTGCGGCGGCCATGGGCAAGCTGGCGCGCCAGTACCAGTTTGAGGCCATGTCCGGCCAGTTGCAGAAAGTGTTGAATGAACCCGTCCATTGATATTGCCAGCACGCTGGACCGCAGCAACAGCGACGTGGTGCTGATCGTGGACGACGTGCCCGACAACCTGGCGGTGCTGCACGACGCGCTGGACGAGTCGGGCTACACCGTGCTGATTGCCACCAGTGGCGAGGCCGCCTTGCAGCGCGCCCAGCAGGCCCTGCCCGATGTGGTGCTGCTGGACGCCATGATGCCCGGCATGGATGGTTTTGAAGTGGCCAAGCGCCTCAAGGCCAGCCCGAAGACGGCGCACATCCCCATCATCTTCATGACCGGGCTGACCGAGACCGAGCACCTGGTGGCCGCACTGGAGTGTGGCGCGGTGGACTATGTCACCAAGCCCATCAAGCCCAAGGAGGTGCTGGCCCGCATGGGCGTGCACCTGGCCGGCGCCCGCGAGCGCCGGCAGACCCGCAATGCGCTGGACGCCTTTGGCTACGCCACCATCACCGTGCGCGCACTGGACGGCGCGCTGCTGTGGCAAACCCCGCTGGCGCGCGAGCTGTTGCAGCGTTACTGCGGCACCCAGTCGCCCCAGACGCCGCCGCAGGTCATGCAATGGTTGCAGCAATGCCTGGCCACGCTGGACCAGGCCGGTGAGCCGCCGCGCCTGACGCTGGAGCAGGGCGCCAAGCGCCTGTCGTTCCGGCTGCACCAGCAGATTGGCGACGTGGACGCGCTGGGCGACTGGCTGATTGTGATGCGCGAGGTGTCGGACACCGCCGTCATCGAGGCCATGGCACTGAGCTTCAAGCTCACGCCCAAGGAGGCCGAGGTGCTGTACTGGGTGGTCAAGGGCAAAACCAACAAGGACATTGGCGACATTCTGGGCAGCAGCCCGGCCACCGTCAAAAAGCACCTGGAGCACATCTTCATCAAGTTGGGTGTGGAAACCCGCACCGCCGCCGCCGGCATGGCCATGGGCCGCATCCGCTTGCTGCAGCCGCAGTTCGAAGTTTGACCTGTTCGGTACCTTGGCGGGCCGCATTTGTTATAAGCTTGGGTAGCAAAAAATACGAAATACAGGTACCTTTTATGTCGTTACAACAGGCTGCTCGCAAATCCGTGTCCCCGTCCACGCACTTTTCGGGGTTGTGGCGGCCAGGCGCCAGGCTCATGGGGAATATCAACTTTCCGGGCAAGGCCCTCATCATTTCCCTGATCTTTTTGCTGCCGGTAGCCCTGTTGGGCTATTTTTTCGTCTCCTCGCAGAACGAACAGATTGCTTTCAGCGCCAAGGAGCGCCAAGGCGTGCAGGCCTTTGAAAAGCTCCTGCCACTCACCGGCGGCATCCTGCAGGTGCGCGGCATCACCCGCGCGGTGATGGGGGGATACGAGGGCGCTGCGGAATTCAAGGCAGCCAAAGAGGGCGTGGAAAAGGCCTTGAAAGATTACGACCAGTTTGTCACCGAGACGGGGGATGCATTGGCCCTCAGAAAAGACCTCGATGCCCTGAAGGTGGCCTGGAGCAAGGCGGCGCAATCGCCCAATGGTGTGGACGCCGAAGGCCGCACCGTGTTCGGCCCCGTCAACGCCAGCCTGGGCACGCTGGTGGGCAGTGTGGGCGACAACTCCAATCTGGCACTGGACCCGGACATTGACAGCTACTACCTGTTCAGCACCATCAACAGCCTGCCGCAGCTGCGCGAAGACCTGGTGCAAATCTGGTCCTGGGGCGCCTATGCGATGGGACGCTACCAGGCCAGCAAGAAAGAGCTGGAAACCAAGGATGTGATGCGCTACGCCGTCTGGAGCGCCAATTCCAAATCCGAATTGGACACTGCCAAGGGCTATCTGGACAAGGTGTTTGCGGCCAATCCGGATGCCCGTGCCAAGCTGGATATGGGCATGTTCGATGCTGCTGCTGCGCTGCACGCTTCGGCTGCCGATGTGCTGGTGCTGCAAAAAGACGAAAAGCAGACCGCGGCCCAGTTTTTCAAGGGCGGTCAAGCGGCCATTGACCGCGTGCAGGGCTTTTATGTCAAGGCGCTGCCCACCCTGGACGAGATGCTGCTGTCCCGCATCACCGGCCTGCAGCAGAAGATGAAGTGGGCCGGCCTGGCGGTATTGCTGGTGCTGCTGGTGGCGGCCTATCTGTTTTACAGTTTCTACCTGGTCACCAGCAGCGGACTCAATTCCATCAAGGACCATTTGCAGGAACTCGCCACCGGCGACCTGAGCAGCGCCCCGGCCCAACCGGCCGGCACCGACGAAACCGCCCAGGTGCTGAATTCGCTGATCACCGTGCACAGCGTGCTGGGCCAGTTCCAGACAGCCCTGACCGAGATGGCGCAAAAGCACGATGCCGGCGAAATTTCCCACAGCATGCCGGCCACCCAATTGCCTGGCGCCTATGGTGAACTGGCCCAGGGCGTCAATGCCATGGTCAAGTCGCACATCGACCTGAATGCCCGCGCGGTCGATCTGATGGACCAGTACGCCCACGGCCGCTTTGAGCAAGGCATGGAAGCCCTGCCGGGCCAGAAGCGCCGCATCACCGAGGTGGTGAATGCCGCCAAGGCGCAGATGGAGCAGGCCGCTGCCGCGGCCACCTTCAACCAGCGCATCCGCCTGTCGCTGGACAGCCTGCCGGTCTGCGTTACCGTCTCCAATGCTGAAGCCCTGCTGGTGCATGCCACGCCGCCGGCCAAAGAGTTGCTCAAGCTGTTTGGTGGTGCCGCTTTTGACACCAACGCCTTTTATGGCAACAAGCTCAGCACCCTGTTCAAAGATCCGCGGGACGCCGCCACCTTCGACGGCGCCGTGCGCTCGGGTGAAACGGTGGACATGGAAATCCAGGGCCGCAAGCTGCGCCTGCTGGCGCGCCCGGTGCACAACGACAGCGGCACGCCGATTGGCCGCATCACGCAGTGGATAGACCGCACCGATGAAATCGCCTCCGAGCAGGAAGTCTCCGGCATCGTGGCCGCTGCCGCCAATGGCGACCTGAGCGGACGCATCGACATGGCCGGCAAGACCGGCTTCTTCGGCAACCTGTCCACCGCCATGAACCAGTTGCTGGAGGTGAGCGAAGGCGTGATGGACGACACCGCCCGCGCCCTGGCCGCCCTGGCCGATGGCGACCTCACCTACCGCATCACCCGCGACTACGCCGGCCTGTTCGGCCAGGTCAAGGCCAGTGCCAACAGCACCGCCGACAACCTGACCCGGGTGATCGGCGAGGTGCGCGCCGCCTCCGATGCCCTGACCGGTGCGGCATCCCAGGTCAGCGCCACCGCGCAGTCGCTGTCGCAGGCCGCCAGCGAACAGGCCGCCAGCGTGGAGCAGACCACAGCCAGCATCGACGTGATGTCGGCCTCCATCGCGCAGAACAGCGACAACGCCCGCGTCACCGACGGCATGGCCAGCAAGACCAGCAAAGAGGCACTGGATGGCGGTGGTGCAGTCGGCCAGACCGTCAGCGCGATGAAGCAGATTGCCTCCAAGATCGGCATCGTGGACGACATTGCCTACCAGACCAATCTGCTGGCGCTCAACGCGGCCATTGAAGCGGCCCGTGCCGGCGAGCACGGCAAGGGCTTTGCCGTGGTGGCCGCCGAGGTGCGCAAACTGGCCGAACGCAGCCAGCTGGCGGCCAAGGAAATTGGTGACCTGGCTGGCAGCAGCGTGGCCACGGCCGAACGCGCCGGCAAACTGCTGGACGACATCGTGCCCAGCATCCAGAAAACCAGCGAGCTGGTCCAGGAGATTGCCGCCGCCAGTGCCGAGCAGAGCGAATCGGTGGTGCAGATCGGCGGCGCCATGGGGCAGCTCAGCCAGGCCACGCAGCAGAATGCTTCGGCCTCGGAAGAGTTGGCTGCCACCAGCGAAGAGTTGTCTGCACAGGCCGACCAGTTGCAGCAAAGCATTGGCTTCTTCAAGACCGGTCAGGCCACGGCGACCCCCCGCGCCGCGCTGGGCCAGGAGCGCCGTGCTGCGGCCCCGCGCCTGACCAGCACGCTGACACCGGTGGCAGTGCGTGGCGGTGGCAGTGGCAACTTCAAGCCTTACTGAGCCGCCTGCCATGACGGAGGTTTCGCCCAATCCGCCCGCAGTGACCCAGCCGCGCAATCCCTTGCACGGCATGACGCTGGAGGCGATCGTGACGGCTTTGGCCGAGGGCTATGGATGGGACGGTTTGGCCGAGCGCATTCCCTTGCGCTGTTTCAGCCATGAGCCCAGTGTGGCGTCGAGCCTGAAGTTGTTGCGCAAGACGCCCTGGGCGCGTGACAAGGTGGAGAGCCTGTACCTGTTCATGTTGCGCGAGCAGAAGCGGCGCTCCTAGCGGGCTTGGCTGTCTACACCGCTGCCAGCGGGGTAGACGGTTTGGTCCCTGTCCCCCGCCCTGCGTCCCGAAGCAGCCCTCCAGCCGCCGGCGAGCCCTTAGGTGCCGGTCTTGAAAATGCTCACCACATCTTCCAGCTGCGCCGCCTGATCCTGCAGCGACTGGGCGGCCGCAGCGGCCTGCTCCACCAACGCGGCGTTCTGCTGCGTGGCGTGGTTCATTTCGGCAATCGCCTGGTTGACCCGCGAGATGCCTTCGGTCTGCGTGCCGCTGGCCTCGGTGATGTTGCCCATGATGTCGGTCACACTGCGGATGCTGTCCACAATCTCGTTCATGGTGGCGCCGGCCTGGTGCACCAATGCGCCGCCGGCCTCGACCTTGGCCACCGAGTCATCAATCAGCTTCTTGATCTCCTTGGCCGCCTCGGCCGAGCGCTGGGCCAGGCTGCGCACTTCAGAGGCCACCACGGCAAAGCCGCGGCCTTGTTCGCCGGCACGGGCGGCTTCCACGGCTGCGTTCAGCGCCAGGATGTTGGTCTGGAAGGCAATGCCGTCAATCACGCCGATGATGTCCACAATCTTGCGCGACGAGTGGTTGATCGACTCCATGGTGTTCACCACCTCCGAGACCACCGTACCGCCGCGCACGGCCACCGCCGAGGCGGATTGGGCCAGCTGGTTGGCACGGCGTGCATCGTCGGCGTTGTGGTTCACCGCATCGGTCAGGGTCTGCATGGAGGCTGCCGTTTCTTCCAGCGTGCCGGCCTGGGCTTCGGTGCGCTGTGACAAGTCCATATTGCCGTTGGCAATGTCACGCGAGGCGCTGAAGATGGTGTCCGTGCCCTGGCGCACCTGGTTGACGATACGGATCAGGCCCTGGTTCATCTCCTGCAGGGCGCGCTGCAACTCACCCATCTCGTTGTTGGAGTCCACGGCAATGGTCTGGCTCAGGTCGCCGGCCGCAATGTCGCGTGCCACGATCACGCCACGGCTCAAGGGGTTGGTCACCACGCGGTGGATAAACGGATAGATCAGCATCAGCACCGGAATGCTGGTCAGGATGGCCGCCAGAATGGATTTCCAGCGCTGGTCTGCCAGACCGGCGTTCACCTTGTCCAGCGATACCTTCATGCTCACCGCGCCCAGCACCGTGCCCTCGGTCACCAGGTGGCAAACCGTGCAGTCCTTGCCCAGCGAGTTCTTCATGGCAATCACCGGGCGGATGGCACGCAGGTACTCGCCCGAGGCGTCGCTCTGCACGTCAATGGCCTCCTTGCCGCTTTGCAGCACGGCGGACTCCTGGCTGTCGGGCGTGGCCTCGTTCTTGGCATTGCCGGGGCCGAACAGCTTGCTCACGTTGTCACCGCGCAGCACCCGCACGTCGCGGATGGAGCCGAGTTGCTTGACCTGGTCGAGGAATACATCGCGCTGGGCCACCGTGCCGGTCACCATCATGCCGGTCAGTCCCGCCATGGTGGCGTTGTGCATGCTGAGGGAGAAGTCCTGGGCCTGCTCCAGCGCCGCCTTGCGCGACACATAGCCCTGCCAGATGATCACACCGGTCCACACGACGACCAGCGCAAGGGCAATCGTTGTGAGCAACTGTTTCCAAATTTTGGATTGGGTTGCTTGCGTCATATTCGGTGTCCCCTAGTGCTGCCACGCAGTGCGGCTTTTGTGCGAACAATTATTACACTTTGAGGCAGGTCAAGCGGGAAGATTTCAACCGCACTTGTGCTGCGACAAGGTCCTTGTTGCACTGCCGCATACGCCACTTAGCGTATTTCGCGATCGCCCCGGTTTTTTTACATTGGATCCATCGCCAGCCCCGGGCACCCGCTCCGGGCCTGGCGACCCCCGAACTGTCAATCAACCCCGGAGCAACCACTATGCAACGTCGATTTACTCTCAAGGCACTCACCGCTGCCGTCGCCCTCAGCACCCTGGCCCTTGTGCCTTCGTATGCCGCAGACACCATCAAGGTGGGTGTGCTGCACAGCCTGTCTGGCACCATGGCCATTTCCGAAACCGTGTTGAAAGACACCGTGTTGATGGCCATCGACGACATCAACGCCCATGGCGGTGTGTTGGGCAAGCAACTCGAACCCGTGGTGGTGGACCCCGCCTCCAACTGGCCCCTGTTTGCTGAAAAGACCAAGCAACTGCTGACGCAAGACAAGGTCTCGGTCATCTTCGGTTGCTGGACCTCGGTGTCGCGCAAGTCGGTGTTGCCCGTGGTGGAAGAACTGAACGGCCTGCTGTTCTACCCCGTGCAATACGAAGGTGAAGAGCTGTCCAAGAACGTGTTCTACACCGGTGCTGCGCCCAACCAGCAAGCCATCCCCGCGGTGGACTACCTGATGAGCAAAGAAGGCGGCGGCGCCAAGCGTTGGGTGCTGCTGGGTACCGACTATGTCTACCCCCGCACCACCAACAAGATCCTGCGTGCCTACCTGAAGAGCAAGGGCGTGAAGGACACCGACATCGACGAGAAGTACACCCCGTTTGGCCACAGCGATTACCAGACCATCGTGGCTGACATCAAGAAGTTCTCCGCCGGTGGCAAGACCGCCGTGGTCTCCACCATCAACGGTGACTCCAACGTGCCCTTCTACAAGGAACTCGGCAACGCCGGCCTGAAGGCCAAGGACGTGCCGGTGGTGGCCTTCTCCGTGGGTGAAGAAGAGCTGCGCGGCGTGGACGCCAAGCCCCTGGTCGGCCACCTGGCTGCCTGGAACTACTTCATGAGCCTGAAGAACCCGACCAACACCGCCTTCATCAAGCAGTGGAGCGACTACGCCAAGGCCAAGGGCATTGCCGGTCACAAGGACAAGCCTTTGACCAATGACCCGATGGAAGCCACCTGGATTGGCATCCACATGTGGAAGCAGGCCGTTGAGAAGGCCAAGTCCACCGACACCGACAAGGTCATCGCCGCCATGGCCGGCCAGACCTTCAAGGCACCGAGCGGCATCATGTCCGAGATGGACGCCAAGAACCACCACCTGCACAAGTCGGTGTTCATCGGCGAAGTCAAGGCCGACGGCCAGTTCAACGTGGTGTGGAAGACACCCGGCCCGGTGAAGGCCAAGCCCTGGTCTCCGTACATCGAAGGCAACGACAAGAAGCCTGATGAGCCTGTGGCGAAGTAAGTAACGGTTGTTCGCGTGCCACGCTGTTCTCAGTCACTTCTGACTCGGGACGGCATGGCACTCGACGCCGTGTCCCCCGAACCGGGCTGTGCCCGGTTCTCCTCCTTTACCTACCGGCGCCGAGCGCCACACCGTCCCGAGTCCGCCAGCATGGTTGGCCTGAGTCTTGCATTAGGCAACGGAGCACCAACACGCAGGTTGCCACTGCCAGTGGGGTGGATGTTCCCGGTAGGTAAAGGAGGAGCCCGCAGGGCGGGGGACACGGACGGAAACATCCACCCCGCTGGCTGCGGCGTACACAACGTTACCTCCTATGACTTTCGGCAAATCGAAACGAACAAACACCCCATGCGAAATTACCTAGTCATCGCTGCCTTGCTGCTGAGCACCAGTGCCCACGCACTGACTGCTGTTGAAGCGCAGGCGATTGCCATTGGCGAAGGCGATGCACGGATCGAGGCGCTGCGTGCTGCTGTCGCCAAGCCCGATGAGAAAACCGTGGCCTTTATCCAGGCCCTGTCGGACGACGCCGTGAAGCTGGTGGCCGGCAAGCCCGTCATCGTCAACGGTGACAAGGGGCAAGACCCCGTCACCGGCGTGGCCGTGCCCCTGCCCGACAGCGCCGAAGACGTGATGAACAACAACCGCATGCACGGCGAGCTGGACAACGCACTGGCCGCACTCAAGCTGCTGTCGCCGGCGGAGGCGGTGCGCCGCGCTGCCATCAAGACCCTGCAGGGCAATGTCGATGAAAGCAGTCTGCTGCTGCTGGACAAGGCCTTCACCCAGGAAACCGTTGCGGATCTGAAAGACCAGATCGGCTTGTTGCGCGCCGCCGCCCTGCTGGCCAGCAGCGACAAAGCCAAGCGCCTGGAGGCCGCCGCCCTGTTGGGGCAGAGCGCACAGGCCGCCACCAAAACACTGCTGATGGAACGCCTGCAACAAGAAGCCGAACCCGATGTGCGGGCCGCGCTGCAATTCAGCCTGTCCAAGGTGGAGTCGCGCCTGGCCTGGGGCGACCGGCTCGGTGCCATCTTCAGCGGCATCAGTCTGGGCTCCATCCTGTTGCTGGTGGCACTCGGCCTGGCCATTACCTACGGCCTGATGGGTGTGATCAACATGGCCCACGGCGAGCTGATGATGATTGGCGCCTATGCCACCTATGTGGTGCAGGGCATATTCCAGAAATACTTTCCCGGTGCCTTCGACTGGTATCTGCTGGCCTCGGTGCCGGTGGCCTTCATGGCCTCGGCCCTGGTGGGTGCGGCGCTGGAGCGCAGCGTGATCCGCTTTCTCTACGGCCGTCCACTGGAAACCCTGCTGGCCACCTGGGGCATCAGCCTGGTGCTGATGCAGGCCGTGCGCACGCTGTTCGGCGCGCAAAACGTGGGCGTGGAAAACCCCAGCTGGATGAGCGGTGGCGTGCAGCTCATGGGCAATCT
>CANBTQ010000092.1 GCA_947372425.1 Comamonadaceae bacterium
GCCACGGCCAGCACCCGCCAGTCGGCCATTGCCCAGGGCTATACCCGTGTGACATCGCCGCTGGACGGCTGGGTGCTGCAAACCTTTGCCCAGGCCGGTGACCTGGCCGTGCCTGGCACACCGCTGCTGGTGGTGTATGCGCCACAACCCTTGCGCGCCGTCGTCCAAGTACCGGCTTCGCGCAGCCCGGCCGTGCGCCAGGCCAAGCAGACCAGCATTCTGTTGGAAACGACTACCGGCGTGCAAACCATGGCACCGGTCAACCGGCTGGAAGTACCCGCCAGCGACCCGGTATCGCAAACCACCGAATGGCGCCTGGACCTGCCGCCCAAAGAGTCCGCCGCGCTGGTGCCAGGTCAGCAGGTGCGGGTGCGCTTTGGTGTGGACAGTGCGCCAACCGCCTCTGGCCGATTGCTGGTACCCGCCGCTGCCGTGGTGCGCCGTGGTGAATTAACGGCCGTCTATGTAGCGTCCGGCACCCAGTTTGCCCTGCGCGCCGTGCGCCTGGGTGCAGACCTGGGCGCAGCCGGCGTGGAGGTGCTGTCTGGCCTGCGTGCCGGCGAAGTGGTAGCAACCGATACCCTGCGTGCGGCCCAGGCCGGTGCCAGCGCCACCCCCGTCAAATGAGCCCGGCATGACCCACCCTGTACTCCCCCTGGGTATTTCCGGCCGCATTGCGGCCGCCTTCCAAAGCAATGCCATCACGCCGCTGCTGGCCCTGGTGGCGCTGCTGCTGGGCCTGTTTGCCGTGCTGGTGACGCCGCGCGAAGAAGAGCCGCAGATCAATGTCACCATGGCCAACGTGCTAATCCCCTTCCCCGGGGCCAGTAGCAGCGATGTGCAAAGCATGGTGGCCAAACCGGCCGAGCAGGTGCTGGGGCAGATTGCCGGCATTGACCACACCTATTCGGTGGCGCGCCCCGGCATGGCCATCCTCACGGTGCAGTTCAAGGTCGGTGTAGCCCGCACCGAAGCGCTGGTGCGCCTGTACGACGTGCTCAACGCCCACCAGGACTGGCTGCCACAGGGCCTGGGCACGCTGACCCCCATCGTCAAACCCAAGGGCATTGACGATGTGCCGGTGGCCGCCCTGACGCTGTGGAGCCGGGATGGCGCACCCGCGTCCGAACTGGAGACCGTGGCCCATGCGCTGGAAGCGGACCTGAAGGCCGTGCCCGGCGTGCGTGAGGTGCAAACCATAGGCGGCCCGGGTCAGGCCATCCGCATTGCAGTCAACCCGGAGCGCCTGCGCGCCCGTGGAGTGGACCTGCTGAGCCTGCAAAAAACCGTGGCCGCCGCCAATTCCGGCATGCCGGCCGGCGCCGTGCTGCAGGGAGGCGACGCGGCCGCTTCCCGCATGCTCAGCGTGGACGCAGGCGAATTCCTGCGCAATGCCGAGGATGTGGCTGACATCGTGGTCGGCGTCAACAACGGCAAGCCGGTGTTCTTGCGCGAGGTGGCCGATGTCACGGCGGGCACGCTGCAGCCCCAGCACTATGTGTGGTTTACCCCGGGCGCGGCCTATGCCGGCAATGCGCCTGTGGCGGCAGACAAGAGCGCCGCATCGATAGCCCCTATCGCCGGCCAAAGCTATCCGGCCGTCACCATCCAGGTCACCAAGAAGCCCGGCGAAAACGCGGTGGACGTCTCTGGCGCCGTGCTGGCGCGCATGGACGCGCTGCGCAACACCGTCATCCCCGCCGGCATGGAGGCCACGGTCACGCGCGACTACGGCGCCACCGCAGCCGAAAAAGCCAACAAGCTGATCCAGAAGCTGGCCTTTGCCACCGGCTCGGTGATTTTGTTGGTGGGCCTGGCGCTGGGCCGACGCGAGGCGCTGATTGTTGGCGCGGCGGTGATCCTGACGCTCACCGCCACCCTGTTCGCCTCCTGGGCCTGGGGCTTTACGCTCAACCGCGTATCGTTGTTTGCGCTGATTTTTTCCATCGGCATTCTGGTGGATGACGCGATTGTGGTCGTGGAGAACATCCACCGCCACCAGCAGCTCGACCCCGATCTGCCCTTGCGCGCCATCATCCCGCGCGCCGTGGACGAGGTGGGTGGCCCGACCATTCTGGCCACGCTGACGGTAATTGCCGCCCTGCTGCCCATGGCCTTTGTCTCCGGCCTGATGGGGCCGTACATGAGCCCGATCCCAATCAACTCCAGCTTAGGCATGGCGATCTCGCTGGCGATTGCCTTTACCGTCACGCCCTGGCTGGCACTCAAGCTGATGAAGCCGCATGCTGCCGGCCACGCGGCCACCACGGGCGCACACGCTGCGCCGACTGCGGGCAAGGTGCAGCGCCTGTTCAACACCATCCTATCGCCCTTGCTGGACAGCGCCCGCAAGCGCTGGCTGCTGCTGGCCGGCATTCTGGTGGCGCTGCTGCTGTCGGTAGGCCTGGCCCTGGTGCAGTGGGTGGTGCTGAAGATGCTGCCCTTTGACAACAAGAGCGAATTCCAGGTGGTGGTCGAAATGCCCGCCGGCACACCGCTGGAAGACACGGCCGCCACGCTGCAGGAGCTCGGCGCCTTTCTGGCCCAGCAGCCGGAGGTAACCAACCTGCAGGCTTATGCCGGCACCGCGTCGCCCATCACTTTCAACGGCCTGGTGCGCCAGTACTACTTGCGCGCCGATGCCGAGCAGGGCGACCTGCAGGTGAACCTGGTCGATAAGCACCACCGCAGCGAGAAAAGCCATGTGATAGCCCAGCGCCTGCGCCCGGCTTTGGAGGAAATTGGCAAGAAGCACCAGGCCCGCGTCAAGGTGGTCGAAGTGCCACCCGGCCCGCCGGTGATGTCGCCGCTGGTGGCCGAGGTCTATGGCCCGGACGAAGCCGGGCGCCAAAAACTGGCCGCACACATTGCTGCCTCCTTTGCCGCCACGACCGACATCGTCGGCGTGGACAGCAGCCTGCGTGAGGACACGCCACGCGCCTTCCTGCGCGTGCGCCGCCAGCGCGCCGAGTCGCTGGGCATTCCGGTGGCTGCCATTGCCCAAACCGTGTCCTCGGCACTCAGTGGTGCGGACGCCGCCTATCTGCATGACGGCTTTTCCAAATACCCGGTGCCGGTGCGCATCCAGTTGCCGCTGCAAAGCCAGGTCGGCCTGGACGCCATCCTGGCCCTGCCGCTGCGCGCGGCCAACGGTCAGTTGGTGCCGCTGTCCGAATTGGTGCAGGTGGAGCACGGCATCATCGACAAGCCGCTCTACACCAAGGATCTGAAGGGCGTGAGTTATGTGTTTGGTGACATGGCAGGCAAGCTGGATTCGCCGCTCTACGGCCTGTTCGCCATCCGCTCGACCCTGCAGACCAAGGCCGACAAGGCGCAAAGCGAGATGGGCGAATACTGGATCAAACAGCCCACCGACACCTACCGCCAGTACGCGCTCAAATGGGACGGCGAATCGCAAATCACCTACGAGACCTTCCGCGACATGGGCGCTGCCTACGGCGTCGGCCTGATCCTGATCTACCTGCTGGTGGTAGCGCAGTTCAAGAGCTACCTGACCCCGCTGGTGATCATGGCGCCAATTCCGCTGACCATCATCGGCGTCATGCCGGGCCACGCGCTGCTGGGTTCGCAGTACACCGCCACCAGCATGATCGGCATGATTGCGCTGGCCGGCATCATCGTGCGCAATTCCATTTTGCTGGTGGACTTTATCGAGCTGCAGGTGGCCGAGGGCGTGGCCTTCAAGACCGCCGTACTGCAGTCCGCCGTGGTGCGCGCCCAGCCGATTGTGTTGACCGGGCTGGCGGCCATGATTGGCGCCTTCTTCATTTTGGACGACCCGATTTTTAACGGGCTGGCCATCTCCCTGATCTTTGGCATTCTGGTGTCCACCCTGCTGACCCTGGTGGTGATACCTGTCCTGTATTACGCGCTGTACCGGCGTCGTATGGAGTCGCGCACAGACGCGGCCCTTCAAGCTAGCTGAAAACCCATAACAACCCGGAGACAAAACCATGGCCCATATCGTGATCGTCGGCGCCGGCATAGGTGGCATGCCCGCCGCCTATGAACTGCGCGAACTGCTACCCAAAGAACACAAGATCACCGTCGTCAATGCGGTGGACTATTTCCAGTTCGTGCCCAGCAACCCCTGGCTGGCGGTCGGCTGGCGCCAGCGCGAGGAAATCACGCTGCCCATCCGCCCCTACCTGGAGCGCAAGGGCATTGCCTTCATCGCCCAGCCGGTCACCACCATTCACGCCGACGCAAACAGCCTGACTTTGGGCGATGGCCAGACCCTGGCCTACGACTATTTGGTGATCACCACCGGCCCCAAGCTCTCATTCAGCGAAGTGCCAGGTGCCGGCCCTCTGTCGCACGGTGGCGGTGGCTTTACCCACTCCATCTGCAGCGTGGACCACGCCCAGGCGTTCTGGGCCGATTACGAGAACTTCCTCAAAAACCCCGGCCCGCTGGTGATCGGCGCCATGCCGGGTGCCAGCTGCTTTGGCCCGGCCTATGAGTTCGCCTTTATCCTGGACACCGACCTGCGCAAACGCAAGTTGCGCCACCTGGTGCCCATCACCTACGTCTCCAGCGAGCCGTACATTGGCCACCTGGGTCTGGGCGGCGTGGGTGACAGCAAGTCCATGCTCGAATCCGAAATGCGCAACCGCGACATGAAGTGGATCACCAATGCCAAGACCACCCGGGTGGAAGAAGGCAAGATGTTTGTCACCCAGCTCGACGACCTGGGCAACGTCTACAAGGAGCATGAGCTGCCCTTCAAGCTGTCCATGATGCTGCCGGCCTTCAAGGGCGTGGACGCGGTAGCCGCCGTGCCCAATCTGTGCAACCCGCGCGGCTTTGTCATCATCGACGAGTTCCAGCGCAGCAAGGCCTACAAGAACATCTTCTCGGCCGGTGTCTGCGTCGCCATTCCGCCGGTAGAAGTGACCCCCGTGGCCACCGGCACCCCCAAGACCGGCTACATGATCGAGAGCATGGTGGGTGCCATTGCCCACAACATCACCGACGAACTGGCCGGCAAGCCGGCGCACGCCAAGGGCACCTGGAACGCCATCTGCCTGGCCGACATGGGTGACACCGGCGCGGCCTTTGTGGCCCTGCCGCAAATCCCGCCGCGCAATGTGAACTGGTTCAAAAAAGGCAAGTGGGTGCACCTGGCCAAGATTGCCTTCGAGAAATACTTCATGCGCAAGATCAAGAAGGGCACCTCCGAGCCGGTCTATGAAAAGTACGTGCTCAAGGCCCTGGGCATCGTGCGCCTGGCCGACAAGATTCCCCACCCCCATCTTCACCACTAAATCCGCTTCAAGGAAAAACCATGACCGTAGACCGCTACATCCATCTTTTTGCCGGCAGCTTCATCCTGATCTCGCTGGCACTGGGCATTGACGCCAGCCCCCTGTTCGTGTCGCATTGGTGGCTGGCCTTTACCGCCTTTGTAGGCGCCAATCTGTTCCAGTTCGGCATCACCAATGTCTGCCCCATGGGCTGGATGCTGAAAAAACTGGGCGTGCCGGAATCGAATCTGGCCTGCCAAAAATAAACCCATCCCGATCAGCCTCTGCCGGGCCTAAAACCCGCGGGGGCTGGGACAATGGCATCATTTAGCCACACCCCTTTCGGAGACTTGCGCCATGAGCGTTTTGAAAGACCAAACCGCCAGAACCGATGTACTCAACCGCCTGCGCCGCGCGGAAGGCCAGTTGCGCGGTATCCAGCGCATGGTGGAAGAAGGTGAGAACTGCCTGAAAATCGGCCAGCAGTTCTCGGCCGTGCGCAAGGCGCTGGACAGCACCTACCTGCGCATGACCGTGTGCTTTCTGGAGCAAGAGCTCAACACCCGCATCCAGCCCGACGAGGCCCAGAAGACCGATCTGGCCCTGATGGTGAAAGACATGGAAACCCTGCTGGCCCGCATCGGCTAGTGTCGGCTGCCCGGGCTTGCAAGCCCCGGGCCTAGGGTTAACCGCAGGTCAATAATCTTGCGTGCTTGGCATTTAGGCGGTTACAAGTGGCTACACTGCCAACCGGATCAGCCATGCAACCCATACAGCTTTTTGACCCCGCCTCCAGCACCTACACCTATGTGCTGTACGACTCCACCACGCGTGACGCACTGATCATCGATCCGGTGGATGAGCAGATCGAGCGCGACCTGGAGGTGCTGCGCCAGCACGGGCTGCGGCTGTTGTGGGCCGTCGAAACCCATGCCCATGCCGACCACATCACCAGCGCGGGCCTGTTGGCCGAGCACGCCGGCGCCAGGACGGCGGTACCCGCCGGCTGCGGCATCACCACGGCAGCGGTGCAACTCCAGGATGGCGACACGCTGACTTTTGGCGGCGAAACCCTCAAGGCCTTGCACACCCCCGGCCACACCCACGGCAGCATGAGCTATGTCTGGCGTGACCACGTCTTTACCGGCGACACCCTGCTCATCAACGGCTGCGGCCGCACCGACTTCCAGTCGGGCAGCGCCGAGGCCATGTACCACAGCCTCACCCAGATCCTGTTTGCCCTGCCCGACGCCACCACGGTCTGGCCGGGCCACGACTACCACGGCCACATGCACTCCAGCATCGGCCGCGAAAAGGCGCACAACGCGCGGGTTGCCGGAAAAACCTTGCCCGAATTCATTGCCATCATGGACGCACTCAAGCTACCCAAACCCAAACGCATCGACGAAGCCGTGCCCGCCAACCTGACGTCCGGCGTGCGCCATGACGCCGACGGCGCCAGCCTGAGCAGCCCCCAGGCAGCCGAAGGCTACGCCGGTGACATCAGCGCCGCCCTGGCCTATGCCTGGTGGCAGGCCGGCGAGGCCGTGCTGGTGGACGTGCGCACCGATGCCGAGCGCGAATGGGTGGGCTTTGTGCCCGGCGCCGTGGCAGTCGCCTGGAAGCAATGGCCCGGCATGGCCTTCAACCCGGACTTTGACAACGCACTGCGCGCCGCCGCCGGCGACAAGAAGGTGCTGCTGCTGTGCCGCAGCGGCGTGCGCTCGATTGCCGCCGCCAAACGCGCCACCGAACTGGGCCTGCAGGCCTACAACATTCTGGAAGGCTTCGAGGGGGACCCGGATGGCAATGCCCAACGCGGCAACAAGGGTGGCTGGCGCCGCGCCGGCATGCCCTGGCGCCAGGGCTGATCGATTGCCCGCATGCCCTTTCTTGCACTGGATATTGGCAACACACGCCTGAAATGGGCGCTGTACGACGCCCCCCGCAACGGCGCGCAACTGCTGGACAGCGGCGCCGAATTTCTGGAAAACATTGAGAAGCTGGCCGAAGGCCCCTGGAGCCTTCTCAAGCCCCCCACGCAGGTGCTGGGTTGCGCGGTAGCCTCTGACGTGATCCGCCGCCGGGTCGAAGACCAGATGGAAGTCTGGGACGTGGCGCCGCAATGGGTGGTGGCCAGCGAGGCCGAGGCCGGCCTGCGCAACGGCTACGACCACCCGGCGCGCCTGGGCGCCGACCGCTGGGTCGCCATGATCGGGGCCTACCAGCACATGCTGACCCATGGGCAGGCGCAGCCCATGGTGCTGGTCATGGTGGGCACCGCCGTCACCGTGGAGGCAGTGGATGCCACGGGCAAATTCCTGGGCGGCCTGATCCTGCCCGGCCACGGCATCATGCTGCGTGCACTGGAGTCCGGTACCGCCGGTCTGCATGTGCCCACCGGCGAGGTCAAACCCTTCCCCACCAACACCAGCGACGCCCTCACCAGTGGCGGCACCTACGCCATAGCCGGCGCGGTGGAATGCATGGTGCAGCATGTACGCGCACACTGTGGCGCCGAGCCCAAATGCATCATGACCGGGGGTGCTGCCTGGAAGATGGCGCCCACCATGACGCGGCCGTTTGAGCTGGTGGACAACCTGATTTTTGACGGCCTGCTGTACATCGCACAGAGGCGCTTTGGCGGCTAGCCCGGCGCCACCCGCGTCGGTCCCGCAGCGGCCCTAAAACAGGGCCGCGTTGGCCTGCAGGGTGTCGGGCGCAAACCGGTAAATCGTCATACCGTCCACGCTGTAGGCACCCAGGCCTTTGTAAAAGGCGATGGTGGGTGCGTTCCAGTCCAGGCAGGCCCACTCCAGCCGCTTGCAACCGCGCTCCACGGCCAGTTGGGACAGATAGGCCATCATGATTTTTCCCAAGCCTTTGCCGCGCATCGATTCATCGACAAAAAAGCCGTCGATGTACAGGCCGGATTGCCCGATGAAGGCCGAGGAGGTCTGGCAGAAATAGGCAAAAGCCACCGTCTCGCCGGCATGGCAGCCCAGCACGGCTTCGCCCTTGCCCGCCGCAAGCAATGCGCGCAGGCCCGCTTCGGTGGCCACAATCCGGTCGGCCATCTTCTGGTACTGCCCAAGCTTCTGCATGAAGCCCAGCACCACACCGGCATCGTCCGGCGTGGCACAGCGCAGGCTGAACCGGGGGTCTTTGGTGGCGATCACGAGGTGGTGTCCGGCCGGCACACGGTGTGGGCGCTTTGCATCACAGGCCTTGCGCAGGGGCGGTCGTGAGCCAGCGCTCCGCCAGGCGCACCCAGTAACTCGCCCCCAGCGGAATCAGCGCATCATTGAAGTCATAGCTGGGGTTGTGCAACATGCACGGTCCGCCCCCATGGCCCATCTCGCGGTGACCGCCGTCGCCATTGGCAATGAACACATAGCAGCCCGGCTTTTCCAGCAGCATGTAGGAGAAGTCTTCGGCACCCATGGTCGGCTCCTGGGCAATCACACGCTCCGCACCCACCAGTTCGGTCATCACCTGGCGGGCAAAGTCGGCCTCTGCGGCGGAGTTGATGGTGGGCGGATAGTTGCGCACAAATTCAAATGTGCAGTGCATGCCAAAGGCCGCCGCCGTGTGCTCGGCCACCACCTGCATGCGCTGCTCGATCATGTCCAGCACCGGAATGCTGAAGGTGCGCACCGTGCCCTGCAGTTCGCAGCTGTCGGGGATGACGTTGGTAGCCTCGCCGGCATGGATCATGGTCACCGAGATCACGCCGGCCTCCACAGGCTTCAGGTTGCGGCTGATGATGGTCTGAAAGGCCTGCACCATCTGCGCGGCCACCGGCATCGGGTCGAGTGCGATGTGCGGCATGGCGGCATGCCCGCCCTTGCCGTGGATGGTGATCTTGAACTCGTTGCTCGACGCCATCACCGGACCGGGGCTCACGGCAAACTGGCCCAGCTCCACGCCCGGCCAGTTGTGCATGCCAAAGACGGCCTGCATGGGAAACTTGTCAAACAGCCCCTCCTTGATCATCTCGCGCGCTCCGCCACCCCCCTCTTCGGCCGGCTGAAAAATCAGGTACACCGTGCCGTCAAAGTTGCGGTGCGTGGACAGGTGCTGGGCCGCAGCCAGCAGCATGGCGGTGTGGCCGTCGTGGCCGCAGGCGTGCATCTTGCCGGCATGCACACTGGCATGGGCAAAGGTGTTGAACTCTTGCATGGGCAGGGCATCCATGTCGGCCCGCAGGCCAATGGCGCGTTCGCTGTTGCCATTCCGGATGATGCCGACCACGCCAGTGGTGCCCAGCCCGCGGTGGATGGGGATGCCCCATTCGGTCAGCTTGGCGGCCACCACGTCGGCGGTGCGCCGCTCCTCAAAGCACAACTCCGGGTGCGCATGCAGATCACGGCGGATGGCGGCGATGCCGGGGGCGGCGGAAACAATGGGTTCAATCAGCTTCATGCAAACATTATGGCGCGGCAAGAATTACCATACGCCATGCACGTTACCTCCTTCCCCCCTTCCAGCACCGGCCGCTTTGAGGTGCTGGGCGCCTGCCCGCACGACTGCCCCGACACCTGCTCGCTGGTGACCAGCGTGCAGGACGGCGTGGCCATCAAGGTGCACGGCAACCCGGCCCACCCGCACACCGGCGGCGTGCTGTGTACCAAGGTGTCGCGCTACACCGAGCGCAGCTACCATCCGGAACGTCTGCTCACACCACTCAAGCGCAGCGGCCCCAAGGGCAGCGGGCAATTCGAACCGGTCAGCTGGGATGCGGCGCTGGGCGACATCGCCGCACGCCTGGCAAACATTGCGGCGCGCAACCCCGAAGCCATCCTGCCCTACAGCTACGCCGGCACCATGGGTCTGGTGCAGGGCGACGGCATGGCGGCACGCTTCTTCCACCGCCTGGGCGCGTCCCTGCTGGACCGCACCATCTGCGCTGCAGCCGGCACGGCCGCACTGGAATACACCCTGGGCGGCAAGCTGGGCATGAAGATCGAATTCTTTGCCGAGTCCGAGCTGATCATCATCTGGGGCAG
>CANBTQ010000093.1 GCA_947372425.1 Comamonadaceae bacterium
CTGCCGGACTGGGTCTTCAGCGGCCCGGTGGCCGAAGCCGGTGGCGTGCACACGCCGCAGGGTTCCTGGAATCCGACCACCGGCCAGTTTGTGCCGGTGCGCCAACTGCCTGTCTATGCACGCCAGCATTTCCCCGAAAGCGTGTTGGGCGCCCAGGCTGCCAGTGCCAAAACGGCCGGCAGCACCGTGCATGAAGACGAGCACATCCGCCTGTGGACGCTCGGGTCGCCCGGTACGGCCGATGCCGATGTGCTGATTGCCAGCATCAAGACCAAGATGCACGCCATAGGCCCCGGTGTGGTCGAGGGTCTGCTGCAGGCGCAGGAGCTTGCCGAGCAGAGTTACCAGGGCCTGGTGATCTGGTCGCCCGATGACATGTTCTCCGCCGGTGCCGACCTGCAGGCCATGCTGCCTGCCTTCATGATGGGTGGCGTCAAGGCCATAGCGGGCGCCGAAGCCGAGATGCAGGAGGCCATGCTCAAGCTGCGCTATTCCAATGTGCCGGTGGTGTCCGCCGTGCGCGGTCTGGCGCTGGGCGGCGGTTGCGAGCTGGCGGTCTATTCCAGCAAGCGTGTGGTCGCCATGGAAAGCTATATCGGTCTGGTGGAAGTCGGTGTGGGCCTGGTGCCCGGTGCCGGTGGCCTGACCTATATCGCGCGCCGTGCCGCCGAAAATGCCGCCCTGTCTACGGGCAAGGACTTGCTGCCCTTCCTCACCGAAGGCTTTACCGCCGCCGCCATGGCCAAGGTGGGCACCAGCGCGCTGGAGTCCCGCAAACTGGGCTATCTGCTGGACAGCGATGTAGTGGTGCCGCACAAGGACGAGCTGCTGTTTATTGCCATCAACGAGGCCCGTGCCATGTCTGCCTCGGGCTACCGTGCGCCGCACAAGCGGCAATTCCAGGTGGCAGGCCGCAGCGGCGTCGCCACCATCAAGGGCTCGCTGGTGAATATGCGTGACGGCGGCTTTGTCAGCGCCCACGATTACCACATTGCCTCGCTGATCGCCGAAGTGGTCTGCGGTGGTGATGTCGATGCCGGCACGCTGGTCAACGAGGAGTATCTGATGACACTGGAGCGCAAGGCCTTTGGTTCCTTGCTCAACAACCCCAAGACCCAGGAACGGATCATGGGAATGATGTCCACCGGCAAGCCGGTTCGCAACTGATCAACTTGCCCAAACCCACACCATGAAACAAGTACAAGACGCCTACATCGTTGCCGCCACGCGCACGCCCATTGGCCGCTCGCACCGCGGCTTCTTCCGCAACACCCGCCCGGACGACCTGCTGGTGAAAGCCCTGCAGGCCGTGCTGGCCCAGGTGCCCACACTGGACCCGCAAGCAATCGAAGACCTGATCTGTGGCTGCGCCATGCCCGAGGGCCAGCAGGGCCTGAACATTGCGCGCACCGGCGCCGTGCTGGCCGGCCTGCCCACCAGCGTGGGCGGTATCACCGTGAACCGCTTCTGTGCCTCCGGTCTGTCGGCCATCCAGATGGCGGCCGACCGCATCCGCGTCGGCGAGGCCGATGTGATGATCGCTGCCGGTGTCGAGAGCATGAGCATGGTGCCCATGACCGGCAACGCCCCATCCTTCTCGCCCTTGATGTTTGCCAACGACGACAACATCGGCATTGCCTACGGCATGGGCCTGACCGCCGAGAAGGTGGCCAACCAGTGGAAGGTGACGCGCGACATGCAGGACGCGTTTGCCGTGGCATCCCACGCCAAGGCCCTGGCTGCACAGGCGCGCGGCGACTTTGCCGCCGAGATCACGCCGGTGGAGGTGGTGGACCGCAGCGCCAATCTGGAAACCGGCGAAGTCATCGAAAAACGCCGCATTGTGAGCATGGATGAGGGCGCCCGTGCCGATACGTCGATGGAAGGCCTGGCCAAGCTCAAGACCGTGTTTGCGGCGCGTGGCTCGGTCACGGCCGGCAACAGCTCGCAGACCTCGGACGGCGCCGGTGCCCTGATCCTGGCCAGCGAAAAGGCGGTCAAACAATATGGCCTGACGCCGCTGGCCCGCTTTGTGAGCTTTGCCAGCAAGGGTGTGCCGCCGCACATCATGGGCATAGGCCCGATCGAGGCAATTCCCGCTGCATTGCGCTATGCCGGTCTCAAGCAAGACGACATCGACTGGTTTGAGCTGAATGAAGCCTTTGCCGCGCAGTCGCTGGCCGTGATCAACACCCTGGGCCTCAACACCGACAAGGTCAACCCCCTGGGTGGTGCCATTGCGCTGGGTCACCCGCTGGGTGCCACCGGCGCCATGCGTGCCGCTACCGCCATCCATGCCCTGCATCGCAATAAGTTGCGCTACAGCATGGTCACCATGTGCGTGGGCATGGGCCAGGGCGCGGCAGGTATATTCGAGCGCGTCTGACCCCCACTTTCGGGGTCTTCACAGGAAACAGCACATGTCAGAAATCTTGATCGACAGCACCGACGGTGTGATGACCGTCACCATCAACCGGGTGGCCAAGAAGAACTCCTTTACCCAGGCCATGTACGCCGCCTTTGCAGACGCGCTGGAGCAGGCCAAGGCCGACAGTACGGTGCGTGTGGCGGTGGTGCAGGGCGACATCACGGTGTTCAGTGCGGGCAATGACATTGCCGACTTTTTGAACAACCCCACACCCGGCTTGAACGGGCCGGTGCTGCGCTTCATCCGCGAATTGGTCACTTTCCCCAAGCCCCTGCTGGCTGCGGTGTGCGGCCCGGCAGTGGGCATAGGCACCACCATGCTGTTCCATTGCGACCTGGTTTACGCTGGGGACAACGCCGCCTTCGTCATGCCTTTTGTGAATCTGGGCGTCTGCCCGGAAGCCGGCTCCAGCCTGCTGGTGCCGCAGATGATGGGCTACCACCGCGCAGCCGAGGCCCTGTTGCTGGGCGAGCCCTTCATGGCCGAGGCCGCACTGGAGGTGGGCCTGGTCAACCGTATCGTGCCGCCCACCGAGGCCAATGGTCTGGCCCAGGCCCAGGCGCGCAAGCTGGCCGCCAAGCCCCTGAGTTCCCTGATGGAAACCAAGCGCCTGATGAAGAAGGGCCAGATGCAGCAGGTGCTGGACGTGATTGACGACGAGGCGCAAAGCTTCGGCCGCATGATGGGTGAGCCCGCTGCGCGCGAAGCCTTTGGCGCCTTCATGGAAAAGCGCAAGCCCGACTTCTCCAAGGTTTAAGTTCTCCCGGCCGCGTAGCCGCGCGGCGGCTGTGCCCCCGGCCTGATTGCAAGCGCGCGTTCAGGGTTGCGGGCAGGGGCCTGCCTACAATCGGATGATGGAAGCCCTACTTTTTTCTACTGGCGTCGTCGCCCTGGCCGAGATCGGTGACAAGACCCAGTTGCTCGCCTTCATTCTTGCCGCCCGGTTCAAGAAGCCTTTGCCCATCATTGCCGGCATCTTCTGCGCCACCGTGGTCAACCACGGCCTGGCCGGTGCCCTGGGAGCCTGGATCACTTCGATGGTCACGCCGGACACCATGCGCTGGGTGTTGGGCCTGTCCTTTCTGGGCATGGCGGGCTGGACGCTGATTCCGGACAAAATTGAAGAAGAGGAAACCCAGGTTGCCAAGCAGTTCGGCGTGTTTGGCGCCACGCTGGTCACGTTCTTTCTGGCCGAGATGGGTGACAAGACGCAGATCGCCACCGTGGCGCTGGCGGCCAAGTTCAGCGACCCCGTCTGGGTGGTGGTGGGAACCACGCTGGGCATGCTGATTGCCGATATCCCGGCGGTGTTTGTAGGCGACCGCTTTGCCGCCAAGATCCCGCTCAAGCTGGTGCACGGCGTTGCGGCGGCCATGTTCGCGGTGATGGGGGTGCTGGCTTTGTTGAACGTCGGCAATTTGCTCTGAATTGCGTGCCAGCATAGTGGCCTGGCTGCCGCGATGCGGCTTGGTTGGCGCTCGTTTCTCAGTCGTGTAAACCGGCCTTGCCGCGTGTGGCCTTGATGCCGGACCTCTGACTTTTTCCTTCCAGTCTTCTGACCTTGGACGCCCGTGTCGGCTTGGTGGCGCGGCGCACGCGCGGAGCCTTTGCCACGCTGTTGACCAGTTCGTGCAGGCGGGCGAAGGCGTCCAGGCGGTTCATGTCCTGGGTGCGGTGTTGCTGGGCCTTGAGGATGAGCACGCCGTCCTGCGTGATGCGGCTGTCGTGCAGGCAGAGCAGGCGCTCCTTTACGTCGTCGGGCAGACTGGAGGCCGGTATGTCAAAGCGCAGGTGAATGGCACTGGACACCTTGTTCACGTTCTGGCCGCCCGCACCCTGCGCGCGGATGGCCGTTACTGTCACTTCCGACTCGTGAATGGTGATGGGCGCTGTCATACTCCAAGTATTAGACTGCAGATGCATTTTTGAATCTGCACCGCATTTCAATGCTTAACCACCACGAGGACAATCGCCATGGCAAAAGGTCAACAAAAAACCAACAAGGAAGCCAAGAAACCGAAGAAAGACACTTCGCCGCCCAAGCCGGCTTCCTCCAGCACCAATGAGCCGGTGCGCCCCACGGTGACCACCTACGTGGCACCACGCGGCAAGATGAAGGACAAGTGAAGCCCTGCGGGGTTTCTGAGCGCGGTGCCGCCCTGTCGGCCTGACGCGCCCCATCCGGACTGCAAGGGAGTGGCCATGCCATACCAATCTGTTTTTGCCCCCGGTCTGTTTGCCGGCAAGGTGGTGCTGGTCACCGGCGGCGGCTCCGGTATCGGCCGCTGCGTGGCACACGAACTGTCTGCCCTGGGCGCGACGCTGGCACTGGTCGGGCGCAAGCCTGACAAGCTGCAAGCCGTGCTGGATGAAATTGTGCAGGACGGTGGCCGCGCCAGCCTGCACGTCTGCGACATCCGGCAGGAGGATGCGGTCAAGGCCACGATTGCCGAGGTTATCGCGCAGCACGGTCAGATTGACGGCCTGGTGAACAACGCCGGCGGCCAGTTCATGACGCCACTGGAAGCGATTACCGCCAAGGGCTGGGAAGCGGTGGTCAGCACCAACCTGACTGGCGGCTTCTTGGTGGCTCGGGAGTGCTTCGGGCAGTCCATGCGCAAGACCGGCGGAGCCATCGTCAACATCGTGGCCGATATGTGGGGTTCCATGCCCGGCATGGGCCACAGCGGCGCGGCGCGGGCCGGCATGGTCAGTCTGACCGAGACCGCGGCTGTGGAGTGGGCTGGCAACGGAGTGCGGGTGAATGCCGTGGCGCCCGGCTATATCGCTTCCAGCGGCATGGACAACTATCCCGAACACCTGGCGCCCATGCTGCGTGAGATGAGCAAGACCGTGCCCCTGGGCCGCTTTGGCACCGAGGCCGAAGCCGCGGCGGCGATTGTCTTTTTGCTCAGCCCGGCAGCGGCCTTTATCAGTGGCAGCACCTTGCGGGTGGATGGGGCACGGCCCCAGGTACGCATGGGTTGGCCGGCGCGCACGGCCGATGCGCGGGCGCAGGAGCGCGACGCCATCAAGCCCTTCAATGGCTTTCACCGGGCCGTGAGCCCGAAGATTTTTTCAAAGTAGTTCATGCCCAAAAACCTTGCTGTTGATTTCGAACCCGAATTTGTCCAGGCCATTACCCGCATCTTTGAAGAGAGCATTGTTTTCAACCGCATCCTGGGGCTGAAGATCACGTCGGTGACCCCACAGGGCGTTACCGGCAGCATCGCCATGCGCCCCGAACTGGTCGGCCACCCCAGCTACAACCGCATCCACGGGGGGGTGATCAGTGCCGTACTGGATGCCATGGGCGGCATTGCGGTGCTGGCCGCCATAGGCGCGCGCCATATGGACGAGTCAATCGAGGCGCGGTTGCACCGGTTTGCCAAACTGGGCACCATCGATTTGCGCATCGACTACCTGCGCCCCGGCATTGGTGAAACCTTTGAACTGCGGGCCGAAGTGTTGCGCCTGGGTTCGCGGGTGGCCTCCACGCGCATGGAATTTTTGGGGGCTGACGGCAAGTTGCTGTCCACCGGTGCCGGCGCCTACATCATCTCTTGACGCGGACACCTGATAATCGCCCCATGAGCAAATTTGACACCGCCCGCATTGCACGCTTCGTTCTGCGTGTGGAATTCATCCCCTATGTGATCTTCACCGTGATCGGCACGGCCATTCTGTATGTGTTGGGCAGCATTGGCATCAATGCGCTGCACAACGGCAGCCTGATACCGCCGCCGACCAAACTGGAGCGCTATGACTGCACAGCGCCCTTCGGCAGCTTCTCCATCCTCTATCTGCATGGCACCGACCGCGTCAAGATCAAATCGATCAACGGTGCGCTGGACGGCACGGTGCAGCAGAACCACTTTGACTGGCAGGGCTTCGCCAATGACCGCAGCATGCTGGGCTTTGCGCCACCGGCTGACATTTTGTTTGATGACAGCAAGACGCTGCGCATCAGCGGCCCCGACTTCAAGGATATTGCCTGTGCCAACACCGCTGAAGCGGGCAGCCAGCGCCGTGCCATTGCCCAGTAAGTCCCATGCAGCGCAAGGAATACAAACCCCGCTTCGGACGCCTGTTGGTGGTCTGCGGGCTGGCGGTGGCGTTTTGTGGCGTGCTGGTGTGGTTTGCCAGCACCTATCTGCGTGACTGCTGTGGCCCTTAAGCGCGCTCTCCCCTTGGCACTGTTGCTGTGCCTGGGCCTGACGGCTTGCTTCGAGCCGATCAAGGACACCCATCCCGACCAGGTACTGACCAAGCGCCGGGCCCTGTTCAAGCAGTACACCCGCGCGCTGGAACCCATCGGCCTGGTGGCCGCCGGGCGCCAGGAATACAAACCCGATGAGTTTCTGG
Source organism: Comamonadaceae bacterium (assembly GCA_947372425.1). Lineage (GTDB taxonomy): Bacteria > Pseudomonadota > Gammaproteobacteria > Burkholderiales > Burkholderiaceae_C > Allorhodoferax. The sequence continues at coordinate 6,794 of CANBTQ010000093.1, forward strand.
CCCTGGTGCTGGACCTGGACAAGCTGTCCAGCAAGCCCTGGGTGTACTTTCCGGCCGATGGCAATTACCCGCCCACCCATGCCAAACCGGCAGTCTGGAGCCAGCCCGAAGCCTTCCAGCTGGCGCAGCAGAAATACCAGGCCGCCATGCACGAGCTGGTGCTGGCCGCGCAGGGCGGCAAACTGGAGCCGGTGCAGCGTGCCGTGGACGCTGTGACCGAAGCCTGCAAGGCCTGCCACAAAGACTTCCGCTACGAATAGCGCAACGCGGCTGTTAGCTCAGCAGCTGTATCAGTACCTGCGGATGCAGGCTCAGACCGCCCAACCCGGCAGTACCCATGACCACGCCAAAAGCGGATGGCAGCAGGGCGATGGCAAACAGCCACGGCAACTGCGTCAGGGAGGCCACCGCCAGCAGTGAAATGGCAATGGCAATGCTGGCATCCGACAGGTCAAACTGGTCATCGCGGAAGTTGAGCGCGTCATAGGTTTTCTGGTCGGCTTCTGCCAGGCCCTTGAGCTCGTCCTTCTTGGTGGCCTGGTCCTTGACCAGGGTCTCGTAGGCGCGGATGGATTCCTGCACCAGCGTTTGCTGCTGCGGCGTGGCAACCAGTGCCTGGATTTTGAGCTGGACCAGGGTGGCCCTGGCGATTTCTTCCCGGACATTGCGCGCCTGGTAGTAGGACCAGTGGTCAATCTTGTCGGCCTGCGCCTGTTGCATGCCCTGCACGATGTTGTCGTCCTTGACCTTGCAAATGCCCATGAAGGTGGCCAACAGTGCCACGGTAATGGCGACGGCCGGATTGAGCCAGGCCCGTTTTGCACGCGCTTGCGGCTTTGCCGACTCCAGCAGTTCCAGCGGATCAATGTCCATATGTGGGTATCCCAAATGAAGAGAGGGTATCTGGTTGCCCAGATACCCTCATCAAAAACAATCGCGAAAGATTATTTGGCGGCTTCAGGGGAAGCAGCGGCCTTGGTCGACTTCTTGACCTTCTTGGCGTGCTTGGCCTTCTTGGCGGCAGGCTTTGCCATGGCAGCAGCAGGCGCAGCAGCAACCGCAACGGGCTCAGCAGCCTTGGGGGCTTCAGGAGCAGCAGCAAAAGACAGAGCGGCAAAGCCGGTCAGAACGGTGGCAGCGATCAGGGACTTGATATTCAACATGGGGTTCTCGTTTTCAAAAACGATAGTCGCATTAGCTCCGACCATCTCAAGCGAGCCCCAAGATTTCTAAGGGCTTGTAACCATAACGAGGCCGGGCCGGGCCCGTTGACCATGTTTACCCCCGCTTTACACAAGGCGACGCCTGGCAGCGGTGTTGCACGGATGCGGCAGCCCCTTTGCCTTGTATTTGCGCGGAACGCGCCCACCTGCGCATAGACCATGCAAACATCAGCCCTGGCTTTTTACCTGACTGTGGGCACTGCCTTGTCCGGTGCCGCCTGGCTGGTGGCAGAGCCGCTGTGGCGGCACTGGCAGCGCGTGCGGCTGCGCCGCGGCGTGTTCCCCCCGGTCTGGCGTGCGCTGCTGCGACGACACGTGCCGCTGGTTGCGCGACTGCCTGCGAACCTGCAGTTGCGCCTGAAGCAGGACATGCTGGTGTTTCTGGCCGAGAAGCCCTTTCTGGGCTGCGCCGGTCTGGTGGTGACGGACGCGATGCGTGTCACGGTGGCCGCCTTGGCCTGTATGCCGCTCCTGGGTGCGCGACGTGGGTATTACCCCGCATTGCAGCGCGTGCTGCTGTACCCCGGTGCCTTTGTGGCGCAGCAAGGGCAGGTGGGTGAGGATGGTGTGCACAGCGCGGAATGGCAGGCCCTGTTGGGGCAGAGCTGGGCCCAGGGCCAGGTGCTGCTGTCCTGGGCCGATGTGCAGCAGGGGGCTGCCGATCCGGGGGACGGGCGCAATGTGGTCATCCATGAGTTTGCCCACCAGCTGGACCAGGTCAAGGGCTATGCCAATGGTGCGCCACCGTTGCGCACCCGGCAGGCCTATCGCGGCTGGTCCCGGGTGATGCAAGCGGAATTTGATGCCCTGCACCAGCGCCTGGCCCGGGGCGAAGCCGGTTTGATAGAAGCCTATGCCGCCACCAACCCGGCTGAGTTTTTTGCCGTGTGCAGCGAACTGTTTTTTGAACGTGCCCCGGAACTGGCGCAGCAGCATCCGGCGCTGTTCCGCGAGCTCAGCGGCTACTACCGCATCAACCCGCTGAGCTGGTCCTAGCTTGCGGCCGGGCTAATCTTTCGGGATTTCGCGTGGCTGGCCGTGTTCGTCAATCGCCACATAGGTCAGCGACGCTTCGGTGACCTTGGCGTATTCCCGCTGCTTGTAGTGGCGCTCGGCATAGACCTCGATCTTCACCGTGATGGAGGTGCGGCCTATGCGCGTCACCTGCGAGAAGAAGCTCAGAATGTCACCCACCTTCACCGGCTGCTTGAACACAAACTCATTCACCGCCACCGTGGCCATGCGGCCCTTGGTGTAGCGCGCCGGTTGCACCGAGCCGGCCAGGTCCACATGGGCCATGACCCAGCCGCCGAAGATATCGCCGTTGGGATTGCAGTCACCCGGCATGGGAATGACCTTGAGCACCAGCTCCTGGTCGGTGGGCAGAGAGACCGGTTCGGTGCTGAGATTTCGCGACATGGGCACAATCCTTGGTATTTACTAGTCTGAATTGTCCTCCATGCGTTCCTTTGGCCCCGCCGCCACCACGGTTTCCTTGCCCGTTGCCAGCACCACACCGGTGAAAGCCCATTCCGACTGGGAGACGCTGAGGCGGTTATTCCCCTACCTGTGGGCCTACAAGTGGCGGGTGATGGCGGCCCTGGGCTTTATGGTGGGTGCCAAGTTGGCCAATGTGGGCGTGCCCCTGCTGCTGAAGAACCTGGTGGATGCGATGACGCTCAAGCCCGGCGACCCGGCCGCCATGCTGGTGGTGCCGGTGGCCTTGCTGATTGGCTATGGCGCACTGCGCCTGTCCACCTCGCTGTTTACCGAGCTGCGCGAGCTGGTGTTTGCCAAGGCCACCGAGGGCGCGGCGCGCAGCCTCTCCTTGCAGGTGTTCCGCCATCTGCATGCCATGAGCCTGCGCTTTCACCTGGAGCGCCAGACTGGCGGCATGACGCGCGACATCGAGCGCGGCACGCGCGGTGTGCACTCGCTCATCAGCTATTCGCTCTACAGCATCATCCCCACGCTGATCGAGGTGACGCTGGTGCTGAGTCTGCTGGCGGTCAAGTTTGATATCTGGTTTGCCTGGATCACCATCGTGGCGCTGGTGGTCTACATCGCCTTCACCATTACCGTGACCGAGTGGCGCACCCAGTACCGCAAGAAGATGAATGAGCTGGACTCCACGGCCAACAGCCGTGCCATCGATTCCCTGTTGAACTACGAGACCGTCAAGTACTTC
>CANBTQ010000094.1 GCA_947372425.1 Comamonadaceae bacterium
AGCATCGGCATGGCGGCGGAGATTGCCCACGGTTCTTGCACCGACGTGCCACCAGCGCGCAAGTAGTCAGCAGCCAAGCGCAAATAAAAAGCCCGGACCAGCGATGGTCCGGGCTTTTTTATGCGGTGAGCGCGTCCGGTTCAGGTCTGCTGCCTGGCGGTCTGCGCCCGGAGCTTGTCTTTCTTGCTGGGCCGCTTGCCCTTGATGCCCCCGTTGGGATCCGAGGCAGCCTGCTGGGATGCAGGGGCCGCTTGGGGCAAGGTGCCGAACACGGGCTCGGGTGCCAGTTCCTGGGGTTCAAAACCGGCAACGGTTACCAGCGGAACCTGCAGCCCGTGGCGTTTTTCAATCAGGCGGAAGTGCGCCTCGGTGTCATGGCTGACAAGGCTGACCGCCAGGCCGGCCTCACCGGCACGGCCGGTGCGGCCGATGCGGTGGGTGTAGTCGTCGGCCGAGCGCGGCAGGTCGTAGTTCACCACCACCGGTAGCTGCGCAATGTCCAGGCCGCGCGAGGCCATGTCGGTGGCAATCACCACCTTCAGGCGCGAGGCCTTGAAGTCGGACAGCACCTGGCTGCGTTTGCCCTGGCTGAGTTCACCATGGAAGGGTTCCGCATAGATGCGCGCCTTGCGCAGCTTGTCTGCCACCATTTCGGCGGCGTGTTTGGTGGCCACAAACACCAGCACGCGCTTCCACTTCTGCTCGGTGATCAGGTGGCGCAGCAACTGGGTGCGCCGGGGCGCATCCACCAGAAGCGCCTGCTGGGTGATGTCGGGCTTCTCCTGGTCGGTGGCGCCGATGTCAATCTGTACCGGCTCGCGCAGCATGGCTTGTGCAAGTTCAGCCACCGCGGGCGCAAAAGTGGCGGAGAAGAACAGGCTTTGGCGGGCCGCAGGCAACAGGGCCAGCAGGCGCCTGAGTTCTGCTTCAAAGCCCAGGTCCAGCAGGCGATCGGCTTCGTCCAGCACCAGGATTTGTGTGGACGACAAGGTCAGCGCGTTGTGGTGCACCAAGTCCAGCAAACGCCCGGGTGTGGCCACCACCACATCGGTGCCGCCACGCATGGCCAGCATTTGCGGGTTGATGGAGACGCCGCCGAACACCACGCTGATGCGGATGGCCTGGGGCAACTGGTTGGCCAGGTCGCGCAGCGTGGCGCCCACCTGAATGGCAAGTTCGCGTGTAGGCACCAGCACCAGGGCGCGCACCTGCCGCGGATTCTGGGCCGCCTCGCCAGCCAGCTGGTGCAGCAGGGGCAGGCCGAAAGCCAGCGTCTTGCCGGAACCGGTCTGCGCGCGGGCCATGACGTCCCGTCCCGCCAAGACCTCTGGAATCGACTTCAGCTGGACGGTGGTAGGAGTGTGGAGGTTCTGGCGCTCCAGGGCGCGCAGCAGTGCGGGCGACAAGCCCAGCGATGAAAAGTGCATGCAGCAGTTTAGCCCAGTGCCTGGTTGCCGCGGTGAGGGACCCGTGCGGCGCGGGGCATAGGCCGGGTTACTGGGGCTGGGGCGTGGCCGCGCTGGCGTCAATCGGCACGCGGCGCGCACCGTCAAAGCGCTTGGCCCAGTAGGAGGCGCCCAGATCATCCACACGGACCTCGCCGCCGGGCTTGGGTGCGTGGATGAACTTGCCGTTGCCTACGTAGATGCCGACATGGCTGAAGGCACGGCGCATGGTGTTGAAGAACACCAGATCACCCGGTTTGAGTTCGGTCTTGTCGATCTTTTCGGTAGCAGCGGCCTGCTCGGAAGCGCGTCGCGGCAGCAGCAGGCCGGCAGTTTGCTGGTAGATGGCACGCACAAAGCCGCTGCAGTCAAAACCGGTTTCGGCATCGCTGCCGCCCCGGCGGTAGGGCACACCCAGGAAACCCAGAGCACCCACCACCAACTGCGTGGCCTTGGCTTCCACCTTGTTGCTGACTTCGCCAATGCGGTTCAGCAAATTGCCATCGGACAGGAGGCGGCCGACTTCATCGCTGGATTCCAGCGGACCCGCATACGACGCGGCCGCGAAAAAAAAGGAGCCAAGCAAAAGCAACAGAGTCAAAAAACGCATCCTTGGAGCATACCCGTGAGCATGCCCCAAGTCAAATCAGGTAATGGATTAAATAGGTAACGTAACTTATTGATAATTAACAAAATATTACCAATGTCACTATGCGGCATGTAAAGTTTACGGGGCTGTTGGGACCCGCTTGCGTGCCGGCCGGCGCTGCGGTTTTCGTGTGGAGGCCGGCAAGCTGGTTATGCTCAGGGAACCGAAGACAGAAAGCCCGCCCCCATGTTGCTAGAACTTGAAACCTCCCAATTGGTGCTGGTGGATTACCAGATCCGCCTGATGCCCGCCCTGCATGAATCCGACGCCGTGCTGCAAAACGCGCTGCGCCTGGCCAATATTGCCGCCGCACTGGCCGTGCCAGCGTTTTATACAGAACAAAACCCCTCCAAGCTGGGCGAAACCGTGCCGGCGCTGCTGGAAGCACTTCGAGCGGCCCGCGCGCATCCGCTTGCCAAAATGCAGTTCAGTGCGGTGGAGGAGGGCCTGGGTGACATGCTGCGCCCGCCGCCCAAGCCGGTGCAGGGAAACGCACGCAGCCTGCCCAAGCACCTGCAGAAGGCGTCCGCCGGCGCGCAGCGCGACACCATTGTGCTGGCCGGCTGCGAGGCGCATGTCTGCCTGTTGCAGACGGCGCTGGATTTGCTGGAAGACGAATTTGATGTCTGGGTGGTGACCGATGCCTGCAGTTCCCGCACAGAGCGCAATCGCGATGCCGCGTTTGACCGGCTGGCCGGCGCCGGTGTGGAGCTGGTCACTACCGAGATGGTGGCTTTTGAATGGTTGCGCAGTGCCGAGCACCCGGCCTTTAAAACGGTGCAGGCGCTGATCAAATAAAAGCGTCCACCGCGTCGCCGGTTGTCGTGGCCTTGCGGGCTACCAAGCCGCGCTGCAGTGCGGCTTTGGCGTCTTCGTTGTCTGCAAAATGGATGGCGATATCCAGACACGCGTCCTGCACCTGCAGAAATGCGTCCACCACATCCGGGTCAAAGTGACTGCCCCGCCCCGCCACAATGATCTCCACCGCCTGGGCATGCGACATGGCTTCCTTGTAAACCCGCTTGCTGATCAGTGCGTCGTACACATCGGCCACGGCCATGAGTCTGGCCGACACCGGAATGGCATCACCGGCCAGTCCCTGCGGGTAGCCCGATCCATTCCATTTTTCCTGGTGTGAGAGGGCAATTTCGGCAGCGATCTGCAAAAAGGGAATAACGCGCCCCACGCGCTCGGTAGCCCGGCTGATGGCTTCAAAGCCGAGCGTGGTGTGGGTCTTCATGATGGTGAATTCTTCGGCCGTCAGCGCCCCGGGTTTGAGCAATATCCGGTCCGGAATGCCTACCTTGCCAATGTCGTGCAGCGGAGCCGACTTGAACAGAAGTGCTACCGTTTCGGCAGTCAGCCGGGTGCGAAAGCGGGGGTGATCCTGCAGTTGCAAGGCAACCGCCTGGACATAACGCTGCGTGCGCAGGATGTGGTTGCCGGTTTCGTTGTCGCGGGTCTCGGCCAGCGAGGTCATGGCCAGAATGGTGGCTTCCTCCACCACGTGCACGTCTTCCGTGCGCCGGGCAATTTCCTGTTCCAGATAATGGTTCTTGTCGAGCAGAAAGTTGGCCGCCGCCTTGAGTGCCAGGTGGGTGCGCAGGCGCGCCATCAGGATGGGCGGGCTGATGGGCTTGGCAATGTAGTCCACCGCACCCACCTCAAAGCCTTGCTGCTCGTCGGCAAGCTGCGCTTTGGCTGTGAGAAAGATCACCGGTATATCGCGGGTGCGCGGGTCTTGCTTGAGCCGGTGGCAGACCTCGTAGCCACCCATGTCGGGCATCATGACGTCCAGCAAAATGATGTCCGGCGCGGGCGTGCTGCCGGCAATCTTCAAGGCGCGCAAGCCGTTGGGCGCCACCTTGACGGTGTAGGTTTCCGACAAGAGGTCATCGGTGAGTGCCAGATTTTCCGGCTCATCGTCCACGACCAGAACCAGAGGCCGTTTAGCGGGTGGGGCAGATGCAAACATGGGTGTAGCGTAGGGGGGCGGGTTTATGCCACCAGAAATTCAACCGGTAGCAGACTCAGCGCGCGTTCGAAATCGTAGCTGCGCACGGCTCGCTGCAGGTCCTCGAACAGGTGCGGAAAATGGGCACGGAGCCGGGCTGCATGGTCGGCCAGCAGCCGCTCGGCCTTGGCGTCATCCTGGGCCAGCAACTGGGCCAGTTGGCGCAGGACGGCCCCGGCCTCCGCCGGCGAGCCTTCCGATCCGGCGGCGGGCGGCGGCACGGGTGCAGACGCACCCAGGGCCTGACCGATGGCCTTGATTTGCCAGGCCAACGCGGCATCGAAACGCGCGATCCGGTCGCTCAGTTCGGGCGTCCCGGTGCCGGCTTGCAGCGCAAATTCCAGTGCCTGTGCCTCGTGCTGGAGCCGGTGCGCGGCAATCTGGCCGGCCAGTCCCTTGACGGTATGGGCGATTCGAGCGGCCTCGGCGAGGCTGCCGTCGGCCAGGGCACGGCGAATGTCCAGCGCAGCGCCGGCCTTGGATTCGCAAAAGTTGCGCAGAAGGGACACATAGCGCGCATGCTTGCCCATCATGCGGCGCAATCCCACGGCCAGGTCGATGCCGTCCACATGGTCTGGAAACGGCTCGGCCCGCGCCGGTAAGCCTTCGTGGCCGCTGTTTGCTGCGTGCTCCGCTTGCGTTTCGGCCGTGTCAGCCTCCTGGCGTGCCGGAATCCATTGGGCCAGTACCCGGAACAGCGCATCGGGTTCTATGGGTTTGGCCACAAAATCATTCATGCCCGCATCACGACAGCGTTGCCTGTCGCTGTCCAGCACGTTGGCCGTCATCGCGACAATCGGCAGGTGGGCCAGCGCGGGTTGGCGGCGCAAGGCCTGTGTGGCTTCCAGTCCATCCATGACCGGCATCTGCATGTCCATCAGCACAATGTCGTAGTGGCCGGACTCCGCCATGCGCACGGCAATCTGGCCGTTGTCGGCAACGTCCACCTCCAGGCCGGCGTCCATCAGCAATTCACATGCCACCATCTGGTTGATGTCATTGTCTTCCGCCAGCAGGACACGTGCGCCCCGGATCGGCGCCAGAGCCTCCATCTGGATTTCGGGCTTGTGCACCAGGGTCGCTCCGGCATCTTCTGGGTTGCCCAGCACACGCATCAGGGAATCAAACAGCAGCGACGCACCAACCGGTTTGATCAGAACGGTTTCGATGTTTGCCTCCTTGGCCCGGAGCATGACTTCTTCGCGTCCATGGGCCGTGGCAATTGCCACCTTGGGCTGCGCGCGCAGTGGCAACGCCCGGATGCGCTGAATGGTTTCTATGCCGTCCATACCCGGCATCAGCCAGTCGGCAATCAGCATGGCATAGGGCGAGCCCTGTGCATCCGCGGTTTGCACCGCCCGCAGCGCATCGGCGCCCGACGAGGCAGTGTCCACGTTAAACGTCATGGCCTGCAGGCTTTCCGCCATCGATTGCAAGGCACTCTCGCTGTCGTCCACCAGCAGCACCCGCAATCCATGCAGGTTGTTGCGCGGCAGCCGTTGCCGGTGCTGGTTTGCGCTGATTTTCAGGCTGGCGGTAAACCAGAACGTGGAGCCCTTGCCGAACGTGCTCTCCACGCCGACCGTGCCACCCATCAACTCGGCCAGCCGCTTGCAGATGGCCAAGCCCAGGCCCGTCCCACCGTATTTGCGGGTGGTGGAGGTGTCGGCCTGCTCAAAGCTTTGAAACAGGCGTGCAATTTGTTCCGGTGTCAGTCCGATGCCATGGTCCTGGATGGCGAAATAGAGCAGGGCGTGCGTCTCGGTGCGTTCGCGCATCCGCACCAGGATCTTGATCTCGCCACGTTCCGAAAACTTGACAGCATTGTTGCCATAGTTCACCAGGATCTGGCCCAGGCGCAAAGGGTCTCCCACCAACACCAGCGGCACGTGCTGGGGCAGGTCAAAGACCAGCTCCAAGCCCTTCTGGCTGGCCTTGTCGCCAATCAGGTTGGCCACGTTGTCGAGCACGCTTTCGATTTCAAACTCGGTCTCGTCCACCGCCAGTTTGCCGGCCTCGATCTTCGAGAAGTCCAATATGTCGTTGATGATGCCTAGCAGGTGTTCGCCCGAGCGCTGGATCTTGCGCACGTAGTCGTGCTGCCGGCTGTTGAGCTCGGTACGCAGAATCAGGCTGCTTAAACCGTAGATGGCATTCATGGGGGTGCGAATTTCATGGCTCATATTGGCCAGGAAGTCTGCTTTGGCGCGGGATGCGGTTTCCGCCACCTTGCGTGCCTCTTCAAGCGCCGCTTCAATGGTCTTGCTGTGCGTGACGTTCTGCAGCGAACCAAAGAGATAGGGCGTGCCGTTGGGCTCATGGTCCAAGCGGACCACCGAGTGCAGCCAGATCGTTACGCCATCCGGCCGCAGGTACGGGAAGAACGCCACAAAGCTGGACCCGTTGCCTGCCAGGATGGACAAGAACTCGCGGTTGATACGGCTGGCGGTGGCTTTGTCGATGGCTGCGACGCGGTCGTACAGATTGGCCTTCACCGCATAGCGCATGTCTGCCACGGGCTCCAGCCCGAGCAACTGCACGATGCGCGCGTTGCCCAGCATGATGCCCTCATCCAGGTTGACCCGCCAGTAGGCGGACTCGGTCAGGTCCAGCACCTGTTCGGCAGCCACCTGCGCCACATGCAGTTCCTGGGTGCGCAGGATGACGCGCTGTTCCAGCTCGCTGTTGAGCCGGCGAATTTCGGCCTCGGCCGCCTCGCGCTTCTGAATATCCATACGCAGTTCATCAAAGGCTGCCCTCAAATTGCCCTGCATGCGGTTCACGCCGTCGGCCAGCAAGCGGATTTCGTCGTTGCCAAACGGGCCCCACACGGCGCGGTACATCAGCAGCGGCTCATCCAGATTGTCGTGGGTGCGTGTGTCCAGAAACGTGGCGATCTGCCGCACGTGCCGGATGAAGCGCCACTCCAGCACAAACAACAGAAAGGCCGACATCAGCGCTGTAAGAAACAAATTGGAGGCCAGGATGGCCAGGTACTTGTCTTCCAGTGCCTTGGCCATGCCATCCTGGTCAATCTGTACCAGCACGGTGCCGAATTCGGTGCTCTGGTCCGAGCTGTGGCGGGCACTGCCCAGACCGCGCTCCAGCTTGAACGTGCGTTGCGCTGCGTGCGCAAGCGGCTGCCCGACCGCCACCACGGTTTTCTCCAGGTCGCGGACTTCTACATAGGCCACCCAGGATTGCTTGGCCACGCCCTGTGCCGCCAGGGTCGTGGCCTCCATGTTCATGTTCCACATGGACGTCATTAGCGAGGGTATGGCGGTGGACTCGATGCGCGAAAACTGGGCCTCGATGGAGGCAAAGGCCTGCTGCCGCTCGCGCAGCACCTGAACCCCGGAGATGGTGAATGCCGCGACGATGGCAAAGGCCACGATCGCCATCGTCAGATGCCGGCTCAGACTGTGCGTCTTATTCACGGGCGACACGTCCCGTTTTGAAGTGCTTATGCATTACTCCCTTTGCCCGGCGGTACTTTATTGAGCCGCATGCTACTCCGGTTCGGCGTTTTGCCGGTTGCGGTCCCGGATCGGGTGGTTCTGAATGGGGACGCAGCCGGCCCATTCTGGCTGGTTTTTCGGGCTGTGCCTGGGAGGGATGCGGCCGGTGCGCAGAGCGGGTAAGGCGGGTATCGAAAATATCTAATGTCTACTCATTCGCACATTAAATCGCTACTGCAACGGGTCTGTGTGATTAATAATGCGGCAAGTTGACGTGTATACAATACTTAACACATACAAACGTCGGATTGCCTCGCATGCTTGAATCGAACAAGCTCTCGCCAGTTGGGTTGATTAAACAGAGGCCTGAACGAACCGTTCACATGGGTCCACCCCGCAGTGCCCGCCGCGCGCCGGCACAGCGCTCCGGGCTGCAGGCCCGGTCTGCATCGCCTTAGGGCGTTCCGCTCCCTTTCTTCCCCCTTGCCAGGGAACAACAGCGTTCCGGCTTGGGAGCCATTCACGCTTCGCAAAAATAAATAAATTGACCCACCCATTCCCCTTCCGATTGGCCGCACCAGACCGCACTGTGTCTGCCGCCGGGACGCCGTCGCGAGCCGCCGGGATGGGACGTTTTTTGGGGCGGGTCGCCCAAGGCGGAATGGCCTGGCCGCGTTTTTCCGGGGTCCGTTGCAGCACTTGCCTGCAAGGCCCGCAGCTTGACGCTGCAACAACCCAGTCGGTCCGGCTTGCAGCCCGGCCGTTTGCATTCCAACTTTGGTTGCCCAGGCAACCACCAGCCAACAGGCCATCACGATGACGAAAACTTCTGCGGCCCCGCCGCATCTGCGCCCCCATGCCCATCGTTTCGCCCTGGAGGCCCGCCAGTTATTCGACGGCGCGGCGGCGACCGAGCTGGTAAGCAACAGCGCTGACCATGACCTGCACGCACCGGCAACGGCGGATCGCACTGTGATCGAAGCCGTGCCGGTCAAGCTGGCCCAGCAGTTGTCGCTGTTTGACGGCGCGGCAACCCCGGCCCAACCGGCAACCGATGCCCATGAAATTCTGTTTATTGACCCCAGCGTCAAGGATTACCAGAGCCTGCTGGCCGGCGTCAAGGCCGGCGTGGAAGTGGTGCTGCTGGATGCCAGCCGGGACGGCATTGACCAGATCACCCAGGCCCTGAAAGGCCGCCAGGGCATCACGGCCGTCTACCTGGTCTCGCATGGAACATCGGGCGACGTGCGTCTGGCCACCAGTGACCTCAATGAAAGCACCCTGACTCTGCGGGCGGCCGAGATTTCGACCTGGCAGACCAGTCTCAGTGCAAACGCCGATATTCTGGTGTACGGCTGCGATGTCGCGGCAGGTACCCAAGGCGCTCAGTTGATCGGGCACCTGGCCGCGCTGACCGGGGCGGTCGTTGCCGCCTCCACCGATGCCACAGGCGCGTCTGCGCTGGGTGGCAACTGGACGCTGGAGCGCAGCACCGGCAGCGTGGACGCCGCCAATCCGTTTGCGGACAAAACGCTGGCGCTGTATGACGCCTTGCTGGTGGCGCCCACGTTCAGCAGCACGCCCACGACGCAAAGCGGCAGCGAGGACGTTTCCTTCCTGTTCTCCACCATTTTTGGCGCCGGCCATTCCGCATTGACGGCCGACCTCGCCACCTGGGAGGCCTCGGTCGCCGTGACCGCGGGCAGCGGCACCCTCAGCGATGGCTCGGTGTCAGACGTCAACCTGGCAGCGCAGGGCGACCGGATCGGCATCAATGCCTTTCTCAGCAGCCTGAGTTTTACCGGCAACGCGAACTGGAATGGCAAGGCCACCATATCGGTCACGGTGCAGGATTACACCAACCAGAGCAATACCGTCACTTTCAGCTTTGACATCAATGTGGCAGCCGTCGCCGATGCGCCGCATACCGGTGCGCTGGTGGCACTGCCGGCGGTCAACGAAGGCACCAGCAACGCAGCCGGCGCCACGGTGAGCAACATCGTCACGGCCATGACCGACGTGGATGGCAATACGCTGGCCGGCGTGGCCATTACCGGCAACACCCTCAATGCCAGCCAAGGGGCCTGGGAGTATTCAACCGATACCGGCGCGCACTGGTATGCCGTCGGTAGCGTCAGCGCCAGTTCGGCACTGCTGCTCAGCAGCTCGGCCGTGCTGCGCTTCACACCCAATGGCAACTGGTTTGGCACGCCAACCGGGCTCACGCTCAATGCCGTGGACAACGGCATGAGCCGAAGCACCTTCACCACGGGGACGACCAGCACCACGCGCCAGGTGACCAACATCGCCGGGGCGCTGGATATCGATGCCACAGGCAGCGTGCTAACGACCAGCGTGACGCCCGTCAATGACGCGCCGGTGACCGTGGACCAATCCTTCGGAGTCAACAAGAACGCCTCGCTGACCACCCTGACGCTGACCTCGACCGACGTGGACACGGGCACGAACACCACCACCGACGCCATCGTCACCCAGTACAAAATTGTCGACATCAGTTGCCTCAACGGCACGCTGTACAA
>CANBTQ010000095.1 GCA_947372425.1 Comamonadaceae bacterium
GCGTGCCGGATGCGGACTTTGGCGAAGTCGGCGTGGCCGTGGTGATCGCCCGGCCGGGCGCGGCACCCGAGCCGGCCGCCATTTTGGCGGCACTCAAGGCAACCCTGGCCAATTTCAAGATTCCCAAGCGCTGCCATGTGGTGGCCGAGCTGCCGCGCAACGCCATGGGCAAGGTGCAGAAAAACCTGCTGCGCTCCCAATACGCCACGCCTTAGTTGGACGGGGTCTGCGCTGGCGCAAAGTGCAAAGCCGGCCCGCAGCGCCTGTGCGGGTTATTATTCCTGCAGGGACAACATATCTTCCATCGCAGGAGTCGGCAATGCGTGTAGCTCAGGTGACCTTCACCCATTCCAAACCAGGCCCGTCTGAACTGGCGGCACTGGCGTCCCTGCAGCCCCAATTGGTATTGGCCTTTGGCTCGGTAGCCGCCTTGCGCGAAGGTGCCGATGCCCTGCGGGAGGCCTTCGGCAGCACACATCTTGCGGGTTGCTCCACGGCAGGTGAAATATCGGACTCCGGTGTCAGCGATGGCGGCCTGGTGGTTACGGCCCTGTCCTTTGCGCAGTCCCGTGTGGAACAGGTCAGCACCGTGCTGCGCAGCATGGAGGACTCGCGTGCCGCGGGGCGCCGGCTGGCCGGCGCATTGCCGATACAGGGCTTGCGCGCGATTCTGATTTTCGGGCAGGGCGTGCAGATCAATGGCAGTGCGCTGCTGTCCGGCATGACCGACATCGTGGGTGCAGGCATGCCGATTACCGGCGGCCTGGCCGGCGACGGGGGAGCGTTCCGGCAGACCTGGGTGCTGGATGATCAGGGCTTGAGTAGCAACCGATTGGTCTGCGTCGGCCTGTATGGTGACGCACTGTATTTTTCACATGGCTCCTTTGGCGGCTGGTCGCCGTTCGGTCCGGCGCGCAAGGTGACCCGCAGCGAACACAATGTCTTGTACGAGCTGGATGGCGAATCGGCGCTGGAGGTGTACAAGCGCTACCTGGGCGAACATGCCAACGCGCTTCCGGCGTCGGGCCTGCTGTTTCCGTTTGCAATGCTTGGACAGGACCACAGTGAACTGGGTCTGATTCGAACCATTCTGGGCATCAACGAGGCCGAGGGCAGTCTGACCCTGGCCGGCGATCTGGAGCCGGGCGGTTATCTCAAACTCATGCATGCCAACACCGACGCCCTGGTGGGCGGGGCCGAGGCTGCGGCCGAAGTGGCTCGCGGCACCCAATCCGGCGCCGGCCTGGCCCTTCTGGTGAGTTGCGTGGGACGCAAGCTGGTGATGGGTGGCCGGGTGGATGAAGAGGTGGAGGCGGTTGGCAACGTTTTCGGGCAGACGGTGCACCTGGCCGGCTTTTACTCCAATGGGGAGATCTGCCCGTTCAACCAGTCGGCAGAATGCAAATTGCACAACCAGACCATGACAATTACCTACCTGTCCGAGGCCGTGTGAACGCCGTGGAGAGACCTTTATGCACAAGCTGCTAGCGCGCCAGATCCGGCACGCACTGGGCGTTGACCCGGAGCAACTGCCCGCGGTGCAGGACGAGCTGGCCCGGTTTGCGGCCAGCGCCGGGCTGTCGCCTGCAGCGGCGGCGGTACTGGCCGGGCTGACGCCCTTTCTGACCCGCGTGGACAATGCCTACAGCCAGAACGACCGGGACCTGGACCTCAAAACCCGCAGCCTGGAACTCAGTTCGGTTGAACTGACCGAGAGCAATGCCAAGTTGCGCGAAGAGCTGTCCAGCCGCACCCGCGCGATCGATTCCCTGCGCACCACCGCCATCGGACTGATGGAGTTTGTGGACCTGGACGAAACCGGCATCATGGACGACAACCTGGAAAGCCTGTCGGTGCTGATGAGCGAACTGGTGCGGCAAAAGCAGGAAAGCCAGCGCGACCTGCACGCGGCGCTGACCGATCTGGCGCACCAGAAGTTTGCGCTGGACCAGCACGCCATCGTCAGCATCACCAATATCGATGGCGAGATCACCTACGCCAATGACAAGTTCTGCCAGATCAGTGGCTATGCGCGCGCGGAGTTGCTGGGCAAGACGCACCGCCTGATTAACTCAGGCACGCACCACCGTTCCTTTTTTGCCGACATGTGGGCCACTATCCTGTCGGGCAAAGTCTGGCATGGCGAGATCTGCAACTGCAACAAGGCTGGTGAAACCTACTGGGTGAATGCCACGCTGGTGCCTCTGCGAGATGAATCCGGCAAACCGAGTTTCTTCATCGCCATCCGCACGGACATTACCGAGCGCAAGCAGATGGAGTCCAACATCAAGGCGGCCGAGGCGCGCCTGCGGCGCATTACCAATACGGTGCCGGGCGCGGTGTTCCAGTGGCAGGCCGGTGATGGTTACGACAAGTTCACCTTTGTCAGCCCGCGGGTGCTGCAGGTGCTGGGGCTTGGCATCCAGGCCTTGAAAGACGATGCCAGCCTGACCATGCAGCAGGTGCTGGAGAGTGACCGTGAAACGATACGCGCGGGCCTGCGGCATTCCATCCGTACCGGTTCTGCCTGGCGCGGCGAGTATCGCATCCGCCTGCCCAATGGTGCGGTGCGCTGGATCCGCTCCGAAATCAATCCCGATCCCGACCGCACGCCGGATGGCGCCGTGCTGTTTACCGGTATCTGGCAGGACGTGACCGAACGCAAGGAAGCCGATGCACGCCTGCGCGAAGTGACCGAAAACGTGCCGGTGGCCATATTCCAGTACCACCCCAGCGACGCCGGCTATTTCGTCATTCCGTTCATGAGCCACGCCATCGTGAATATCTGCGGTGCACGGGCCGAGGACATCATGCAGGACACGCGACTGCTGCTGGAGTGCGTGCATCCGGATGACCGTGCCCTGTTCGCTGGCACACTGGGGCCGGCCCATGCGCAGGCGCAGGCCCAGTCCGTCGATTTCCGGATGGTGCACCGGCAAACCGGGGCGATCGTCTGGGTGCACGGGGAAGCCGACCCGCGCCAGTTGGCCCACGGCAACTGGGTCTGGAACGGCTATCTGACCGATGTGACCGAGGCCAAGGAAATCGCGGTGGAGTTGCAGCGTGCCAAGGATCAGGCGGTGGCCGCCAGCCGCGCCAAGTCCGACTTTCTGGCCAATATGAGCCATGAAATCCGCACCCCCATGAACGGCGTGGTGGGCATGGCCGATCTGCTGCTGGACACCCCCTTGGACGCCGAGCAGAGCGAGTACGTCAACATTGTCAAAAGTTCTGCGGATGCGTTGCTGCGGGTCATTAACGACATCCTGGACTTTTCAAAAATCGAGGCCGGCAAGCTGCTGATCGAGCACATTCCGTTCCATTTGTCCAAGACGCTGGATGAAACCGTCAAGGCGGTGGCCTTGCGCGCGCGCGACAAGGGGCTGGCGCTGCAGTGCGAGATTGCGCCCGACGTTCCGCTGGCGATCATCGGTGATCCCGGCCGCATGCGCCAGATTCTGGTGAACCTGTTGGGCAATGCCATCAAGTTCACGACACAGGGATCCATCGTCGTGCGCGTGGCCAAAGAAAATGAAGATGACGGCGGGCTGCTGTTGCGCTTCTCGGTCACTGACTCCGGTATCGGCATCGCTGCCGACAAATTGCAAAGCATTTTTGAAGCGTTTTCGCAGGAAGACAGTTCGATTACCCGCCGATTTGGCGGCACCGGTCTGGGTTTGACGATTTGCGCCCGCTTGGCGGAGGCGTTGGGCGGGCAGATCGGTGTGCAAAGCGAGCTGGGCCACGGCAGCGTGTTTCACTTCACCATGCGGGTGGGCCTGGATCACAGCCAAATGCATTCGGATCTGGTCGGGCTGGCACCGGCGGATGCCGGCGCAGCTGCTTTGCGCACACTGGATGTGCTGCTGGTGGAGGACAACAAGATCAACCAGAAGCTGGCCATGGTGCTGTTGGAGCGTTGGGGCCACCGGGTCACACTGGTGCAAAACGGCAAGGCCGCGCTGGACCAGGTGAGCACCCATTGCTTTGATGTGGTGCTGATGGACATGATGATGCCGGTGATGGATGGACTGGAAGCCACGCGCCTGATACGGGCATTGCCCGGCCCCAATGGCCAGGTTCCCATCATTGCGCTCACGGCCAATGCCATGGAGTCGGACCGCAAGCGTTGCATGGAGGCCGGCATGAATGAATATATTTCCAAGCCGCTCAAGGCCACGGAACTGCAGGCCATGTTAGCCAAGGTGGTGCAGCCAGGTGTGGACAGCGACAGCGTGCCGCAAGTGCTGGACGACCAGGAGATGCAGCTTGTGCCCGAGGATTTTGCCTTTGACTACGCAGCCGGCCTGGTGGCCATGGATCAGGAAATTCTGGAGATCATCGGCCAGGCGTTTCTGGACCAATGGCCTGACGATATCGCCAAGGTCCGTGCCGATTTGCAGGCGGCACAGGCCGTTCCGGTATTTCACACGGTGCATGCACTCAAGGCGACGCTGGCCATGTTTGGCGCCGATCCGGCCAGCCAGCTGGCGGCGCGCATGGAGCGGCTGGCCGGGCAGGGCGACCTTGCGGCCATCGATTCGCTGCTTGTGCCCTTTGTCGGGGAGGTTGAGCTGCTGCGTCAGGCCCTGGCTCGCAGTGTGTCGGCCTGATCAACAGGCAGGCCCCGATTCGGACTAAGATGCTGCATCAAATAAAGGTTGTATCTGCCGTGCCGCAACAAGTGTTAATCGTCGATGACACCGAAATCAACCTGATTCTCTTCGGTGCCCTGGTCAAAAAGCTGGATGATTGCCAGGCCCATGTGTTCTCGGAATCGCGCAAGGCCCTGGTCTGGGCTACCGAAAATGTGCCCGACCTGATCATTGTGGATTACATGATGCCGGAGCTGGATGGCATTGAGTTCATCCGTTTGGTGCGGGAATTGCCAGGCCGCAAGCTGGTGCCCATCCTCATGATCACGGCCAACGACCAGAAGCAGATTCGTTACCGCGCACTCGATCTGGGTGCCAATGATTTCCTCACCAAGCCGATTGACAAAGTGGAGTTTCTGGCCCGCACCCGCAATATGCTGAGCCTGAACCAGGCACGCAAGCACATGGCGGACCATGCCTCCTGGTTGGCCGGTGAAGTGCGCAAGGCGACCCAGGAAATTGTCAATCGCGAGCGTGAAACGGTGTTCCGTCTGTCCAAGGCGGCGGAGTACCGCGATCCGGAAACCGGTGCCCACATTTTGCGCATGGCACATTACTCGATGTTGATTGCCCGTGAACTGGGCATGTCCAAAGAGGACCAGCAATTGTTGCTGGAGGCTGCGCCCATGCATGACATCGGCAAAGTGGGCATTGCCGACAACATCCTGCTCAAGCCCGGGCGGTTGACGCCGGTGGAGTTTGAGGTCATGAAGCAGCACGCCATGTTTGGTTATGAGTTGCTGAACGGCAGTACCTCGGTCTTGTTGCAGGCCGCTGCGGACATTGCACGAGGCCACCACGAAAAGTTCGACGGCACCGGTTATCCGGATGGCGTCAAGGGCGAAGACATTCCGGTTTTCAGCCGCATCGTGGCGGTGGCGGATGTGTTTGATGCACTCACTTCCGAGCGGCCCTACAAGAAGGCCTGGGAAGTGGAGGCGGCAATCGATTTCCTCAATGATGGTGCGGGAACCCACTTCGACCCGGCCTGCGTCAAGGCTTTTCTGAATGCCTGGGACGATGTGGAACAAGTGCGTGGCAAGTACCAGGAAGATCTGCTGACCACCGTCATGGATCTGTAGCCTGCGGTGTCGCTGCCGGTCCGGCTGCGCGCGCAAATACCGGCGCCTTTGTCTGGATTTGATTTGAATCAAGCCTGCTTTTGAAGCGACGGGCACACTACCGACCATGTCCCTAGCCATTCCGCAACCGCCGGCAGTCCTCTCCGTGGGCGCAACCCTGCCTGCCGGACGTTCCGCACCCCTGATGGCACTGGAGCCCCACAGCAGCGAAGTACTGCATTTGCTGGATGATCCGCAGGAGTGGAGCGCGTTCAGCCGCCCCACGGCCCGGTCAGCGGACTGCTGGGAATCCAGCGTCGTCATCGAAGGCATGCACTGCGCGGCCTGCAGCTTTACCGTGGAAGAGGCCATTGCTGCGGTGCCCGGCGTGCTGCAGGTACAGGTCAGTGCCGGCAGCCACCGGGCCAAGGTGATCTGGAGCGCCACGCAGGTGCAGCCTTCAGCCTGGATGCAGGCGGTGCAAGACTGTGGTTACCGGGCCTTGCCGGCCAATGATGTATTTGCCAGTGAGCGCAGACGCAAGGAATCGCGCAAGGCGCTGTGGCGCTGGCTGGTGGCCGGGCTGTGCATGATGCAGGTGATGATGTATGCCTATCCGGCCTATATTGCCCATCGTGGTGACTTGTCGGCGGAGATGGAGCAACTGCTGCGCTGGGCATCCTGGGTGCTCTCCCTGCCCGTCATGCTTTTCTCCTGCGGACCGTTCTTCAGCAACGCCTGGCGCGACCTGCGTCATGGGCGCATCAGCATGGACCTGCCGGTAGCCATCGGCATCGGCATTACCTTTGCAGTCAGCAGCGTGGGCACCTTCGAGCCTACCGGTATCTTTGGTCGCGAGGTGTATTTCGACTCGCTCACCATGTTTGTTTTCTTCCTGCTGACAGGGCGGTGGCTGGAGTTGCGCCTGCGTGACCGCACGGCAGGATCGCTCGAAGCCTTGATGAATCGCCTGCCCGACAGCCTGGAGCGTTTGAACGCGCAGGGCGTATTTGAGCGCGTGGCAATCCGCCGCCTGGCCGTGGGGGATCTGGTGCGGGTGCACCCCGGCGAAGCCTTTGCGGCCGATGGTGTGGTGGAGCAGGGGGAAACCCTGGTTGATGAAGCCCTGCTGACGGGTGAATCGCATGCCTTGCGGCGCGGCCCGGGTTCGTCCGTGGTGGCCGGCAGCCATAACCTGAGTGCTACGGTGCAGGTGCGCGTGCAAGGGGTTGGCGAGCAGACGCGTTTTGCGCAGATTGTTGCCCTGATGCAGAGTGCATCCACCACCAAGCCCGGCAGTGCGGCCCTGGCAGACCGCTTGGCACGCCCGTTTCTGGTGGCCGTGTTGCTGGCGGCGGCGCTGGCCTGTTTGTGGTGGTGGCAAACGGATCCGGAGCGGGCCATGATGGTGGCGGTTGCGGTGCTGGTGGTTACCTGTCCCTGCGCATTGTCATTGGCCACGCCGGCGGCCATGCTGGCGGCGGCGGGCAATTTGGCGCGCCATGGTGTTCTGGTTCGTAATTTGCAGGCCTTGCAGGCCCTCTCCGAAGTGGACACCGTGGTGTTCGACAAAACCGGAACGCTGACCAGCGACGCGATGGCAATCACGGCCCGCGAAGTCCGGTCGGACGTCTCGCCTGCCCAAGCGGTGCATATGGCCGCCGCGCTGGCTGCACATTCTCTACACCCGGTATCCAAGGCTTTGGTTGCTGCGTCTGCTCAGCCCATGTACCGCTCGGTCTCCTGGGCTTGCGATGCGGTGACCGAACGGGCCGGGCACGGCGTGCAGGGAATGGCCGTGGAGCAAGTGGCGCAAGGCGCCGGCCGTGCAAGCTTGCGTCTGGGTTCGGCCGATTTTTGCGGAGTTGCCGCACATGCAGGCGACACACTGCGCGTCTACCTGAGCGATGAGCAGGGCTGGTTGGCCACCTTTGAGGTCCGCGAGGAATTGCGACCGCAGGCGGCGCAGGCGGTGACGGCTCTGGAGCGTGCGGGTATCCGTACGCACCTGCTTTCTGGTGACACGGCCGGTTCCGTGGCCCGCATGGCAGCCGAAGTGGGCATCACCCACGCCACCGGCGCTTGCTCGCCATCGGACAAACTGGCCGCGTTGCGGGCTTTGCAGGCCGATGGGCGCAAGGTGCTTATGGTCGGTGACGGGCTAAATGACGGGCCCGTGCTGGCCGGTGCACATGTTTCCTTTGCCTTTGGCAAAGCCGTGCCGCTGGCGCAGGCACAATCCGATTTTGTGGTTTTGGGTGATCAGCTGATGGCGGTTGCCCATGCGGTGCAATTGGCGCGCAAGACCATGGCGGTGGTGCGCCAGAACCTGTGGTGGGCCCTGCTTTACAACGCTGCCTGTGTGCCACTGGCCGTTGCCGGCTTGTTGCCGGCCTGGCTGGCCGGGCTGGGCATGGCCTGCAGTTCCCTGGTGGTTGTCGCCAACGCCTTGCGGCTTACTGAAATGGCGCAAATGCGCAAAGGAATTTGATGGACATCCTGTATTTGCTGATCCCACTCTCCGTGGTACTGGTGTTTTTTATCCTGGGCGGCTTGTGGTGGGCCATTGACCGCGGTCAGTTTGAGGACATTGAACGCGAAGGGGAGCGAATTTTGAAAGATTCGTGAAAGGATCGCCCGAACTTCCGAAGTATTCTCGGTACAAGCCAATGTTTATTGTGGGGCTTTGATATTCATCAACTCTGCTTTACCCGTTAGACAAGAAACTCCAATCAAAGTAATTCATCAAGAGGTACCTATGGCATTTGCAAATCAGAAAGCCGAGCTATACAACGATACGGTTGTTCGGCAATTCGCCGTGATGACGGTGGTGTGGGGGGTGGTTGGCATGCTGGTTGGCGTAATCATCGCCGCCCAGTTGGCTTGGCCTGAGCTCAATCTCGGCATCCCATGGCTCACATATGGCCGTCTGCGGCCCCTGCACACCAACGCGGTTATTTTTGCCTTTGGCGGTTGCGGTCTCTTCTCCACCTGCTACTACGTGGTGCAACGCACCTGCCAGGTACGCATCTTCAGCGACAAGCTTGCCGCCTTCACCTTCTGGGGTTGGCAGCTGGTCATTCTTCTGGCTGCGATCTCTCTGCCTTTGGGTTACACCGCCGGTAAAGAGTACGCGGAACTGGAATGGCCGATTGACATCCTGATCACATTGGTCTGGGTGGCATTTGCTGTTGTGTTCTTCGGTACTGTCGGAACCCGCAAGGTGCGCCACATTTATGTGGCCAACTGGTTCTACGGCGCCTTCATTCTGGCGGTCGCGATTCTCCATCTGGTCAACAGTGCTGAAATCCCGGTCGGTCCCATGAAGTCCTACTCGGCCTACGCCGGTGTGCAGGATGCCATGGTGCAATGGTGGTACGGCCACAACGCGGTGGGCTTCTTCCTGACCGCAGGCTTCCTGGGCATGATGTACTACTTCATCCCCAAGCAAGCGGGCCGCCCTGTTTACAGCTATCGCCTGTCCATCGTCCACTTCTGGGCTCTGATTTTCACGTACATGTGGGCGGGTCCTCACCACCTGCACTACACGGCTCTGCCTGACTGGACCCAGTCCGTTGGCATGGTGTTCTCCCTGATTCTGTTGGCTCCCAGCTGGGGCGGCATGATCAACGGTGTGATGACGCTGTCCGGCGCATGGCACAAACTGCGTGACGACCCGATCCTGCGTTTCCTGATCGTGTCCCTGTCCTTCTACGGCATGTCGACCTTTGAAGGCCCGATGATGTCCATCAAGACGGTTAACGCCTTGAGCCACTACACTGACTGGACCGTTGGCCACGTGCACTCCGGTGCTCTGGGCTGGGTGGGTCTGGTGACCATGGGTTCCATGTACTACCTGATTCCCAAGCTGTTTGGTCAAAAGCAGATGTACAGCGTCAAGGCTGTTGAAGTTCACTTCTGGACTGCCACCATCGGTATCGTGATTTACATCGCGGCCATGTGGATTGCCGGGGTGATGCAGGGTCTGATGTGGCGCGCTGTAAACGCCGACGGTACCTTGACCTACACCTTCGTGGAATCTGTCAAGGCAACCTATCCCTTCTACGTATTGCGCTTGCTGGGTGGCCTTTTGTATCTCAGTGGCATGTTGATCATGCTCTGGAATACCCTGAAGACTGCTACCGGTGGACGCGCCGTGAGTGTTGACGTACCCACCCACGTGGCTCACGCTTGATAAGGACAGAACATCATGTCAAACAACAATAACTCCGCTTTTTCACACGA
>CANBTQ010000096.1 GCA_947372425.1 Comamonadaceae bacterium
GATCACCGCCTTGTTGAAGGAGGCCGCATGAGCTATTTCAAACCCGCTGTGCCCAGCACCCTGCCCAAGGGCGCGCCGCCGGTGCGGCACTACCTGCAGTTCTCGGACTTCACCACCGAAGAGTACGGCTACCTGCTGGAGCGCGCCGCCTTCATCAAGCAGAAGTTCAAGACCTTCCAGCGCCACCAGCCCCTGGTGGACCGCACACTGGCCATGATTTTCGAGAAAGCCTCGACGCGCACGCGCGTGAGTTTTGAGGCCGGCATGTACCAGCTCGGTGGCAGCGTGGTGCACCTGACCACCGGCGACAGCCAGTTGGGCCGCTCCGAGCCGATCGAGGACAGCGCCAAAGTCATCAGCCGCATGACCGACATTGTGATGATCCGCACCTACGAGCAAAGCAAGCTGGAAAGTTTTGCCAAGCACTCGCGCGTGCCGGTGATCAACGGCTTGACCAACGAGTTCCACCCCTGCCAGATCCTGGCGGACATCTTCACCTACATCGAGCACCGCGGGCCGATAGCAGGAAAGACGGTGGCCTGGGTGGGCGACGGCAACAACATGGCCAACACCTGGCTGCAGGCCGCCGCCCTCTTGGGCTTTCACCTGCGCGTGAGCACGCCCAGCGGCTACGAGGTGAACGAGGTCACCGCCGCTGCGCCCGCCTCCATGGGCTCGGGCAGCTACAAGACCTACAGCGACCCGATGGAAGCCTGCGCCGGTGCCGACCTGGTCACCACCGACGTCTGGACCAGCATGGGCTACGAGGCCGAAAACGAAGTCCGCCGCAAGGCCTTTGCCGCCTGGTGCGTGGACCGCAAGATGATGGCCGTGGCAGCCCCCTCTGCCCTCTTCATGCACTGCCTGCCCGCGCACCGTGGGGAGGAAGTGGAAGCCGAAGTCATAGACGGCCCGCAAAGCGTGGTCTGGGACGAGGCGGAAAACAGAATGCATGTGCAAAAGGCACTCATGGAGTACCTTTTGCTGGGGCGGCTAGGATGAAATCCGGGACGCACAGGCATTCTGTTTCGGCGAAGGCTAACAACTGCCCGCAGGGCTTGTTATGCCGCAGCCAAAACCGGGTGCCTGTGCAAAAGGCACTCATGGAGTACCTTTTGCTGGGCAAGCAATAAGGCATCACAGATGAGCGCCTGCACCACCTGCGGCGCTTGCTGCGCCAGCTTCCGCGTCGACTTTTCGGTGCATGAACTGGAAGATGCCGGCGGCACCGTGCCTTCGGGTCTGGCCGTCGCGGTCAATGCCGGCATGGCCCGCATGCGCGGCACCGACCACCAGCCACCCCGGTGTGCGGCGCTGAGCGGCAAGCTGGGCGAAAAAATTGGCTGTGGCATTTACGAATGGCGGCCCTCGCCCTGCCGGGAATTTGAGGAAGGCAGCGACGCCTGCGCCATGGCCAGGCGCCGGCATGGCATGCCGCCCGTCGCCGGCATCTAGCTCCGCGCCAGGCGTTTATCCGGCAGCCACTTCGGCCGCCAGCCGCGCCAGGTTCTGCTCGTTGGCAGGCTCCACGATGTGGGCAACGGCGGCCGCAACCGCTGCGTCTGCAAACACCTGGGTCCAGCGCACCAGCGTGCCCGCGGCGCTGGGCACCAGATCCACAGTCAGACGAAACAGCGGCTGGCAGACATGGTCTATCACCACCTGGCGATCCGGCTCGATGGCAACAAACACCGACTCGTTGGGGTAGTTCGCACCATCCGGCCCGTGCATGGTGAACTTCCATGCGCCGCCCGGCCAGAAGTCGCAGGTCTCAAAGCTGTTGCGAAAACCATCCGGCCCCCACCAGCGGGCCAGGCGCGGGGCATAGGCAAAGGCGGCAAACACGGCGGCCGGGCTGGCCGCAATCTCTCTACTGGTCTGAAAAGTGGTCATGGTTGGCACGCAGAAAAGGACAGGGAGTGCATTGTTGCGCAGTGAGGGGGAAGCCGCCAGTCAGGCACCACAGCCGTGCAGGCTGCAATTTCTGCCGGCTGTTGGAATTAACCGACACCACGCTGTTTTCGCCGGTGTTACCTTTGCGTCGCCTTGAGACACAACGCAACCAGACACACCATGATCACACTCCAAGACTGCCAGCAGCGCGACGCTGCCGATCCGCTGCGCCCCCTGCGCGAGCTGTTTTCCATCCCGCCCGGCACCATCTATCTGGACGGCAATTCATTGGGCGCCATGCCCAAAACGGCAGCGGCGCGCGCGGCGCAGGTGATTACCCAGGAGTGGGGCCGCGACCTCATCAAGTCCTGGAACACGGCCGGCTGGTTCCAGCTGCCGCAACGCCTGGGCAACCAGATTGCCCCGCTGATCGGCGCCGGCCCCGACCAGGTGGTGGCCACCGACACCACCTCCATCAACCTCTACAAGGTGCTGTCGGCCGCAATTTCCATCGCCAAAGAGGATGCGCCGCAGCGCCGTGTCATCGTGAGCGAACGCAGTAACTTTCCCACCGACCTGTATATCGCCGAAGGCTTGTGCAAGGCCCAGGGCTTCACGCTCAAGCTGGTGGAACCCGATGCCATCGCCGCTGCGCTGGATGGCGATCTGGCGGTGCTAATGCTGACCCATGTGAACTACCGCACCGGCGCCATGCACGACATGGCCGCCGTCACGGCCGCGGCCCATGCGGCCGGTGCCCTGGTGGTCTGGGACCTGGCGCACAGCGCGGGCGCGGTGCCGGTGGATCTGCTGGGTGCCGGAGCCGACTTTGCCGTGGGCTGCGGCTACAAGTACCTGAACGGTGGCCCCGGCGCCCCCGCCTTTCTGTGGGTCAACCCCAAGCATGCCGAACGCTTCTGGCAACCGCTGTCGGGCTGGTGGGGCCATGCCGCGCCATTTGCCTTCACGCCCGACTACCAGCCGGCCCCCGGCATTACCCGCTACCTCTGCGGCACCCAGCCCATGGTCAGCCTGGCGCTGCTGGAGTGCGGGCTGGATGGCTTCCAGTCGGCCCAGGCGCTGGGCGGCATGGCGGCCTTGCGCGCCAAGTCACTGGCCCTGACCGACCTGTATATCGCGCTGGTGGAGCAGCGCTGCCAGGGTTATGGCCTGGGCCTGGCCACGCCCCGTGAACACGCCCGGCGTGGCTCGCAGGTGTGCCTCACGCGGGAGCACGGGCAAGGCGCCTTCGCCATCGTCCAGGCGCTCATCGCGCGCGGCGTGATCGGCGATTTCCGGGCCGGTGACGGCGCCGCCTACAAAGACATCCTGCGCTTTGGCTTCACCCCGCTCTACATCGGCTTTGAAGACGTGTGGAATGCGGTGGAGCAGCTGCGCCAGGTGCTGCAAAGCGGCGAGTGGCAAAAGCCCGAATTCAAGCAACAGCACGCGGTGACCTGATATGCGCGACACCCCCTCCGGCTGCCCCCTGCAGGGCACACCCGCCACCAACGCAGCCACCGGCCCGGACGCAAGCCACCGCACCGAGTCCATCGTGGCCGAGGAAAAAGCCCAGCTCGATTTCAGCAATGACATGAGCTACGGCGACTACCTGCACATCGACCAGATCCTCAGTGCCCAGCATCCGCTCTCGCCCGCGCACGACGAGATGCTGTTCATCGTGCAGCACCAGACCAGCGAACTGTGGATGAAGCTGATGCTGCACGAGCTGCAGGCTGCGATCAGCCACATCGCGCAGGACCAGATGGCACCGGCCTTCAAGATGCTGGCGCGCGTCAGCAAGATCATGGAACAGCTGGTGCATGCCTGGGACGTGCTGGCCACCATGACGCCGCCCGAGTACAGCGCCATCCGCCCCTACCTGGGCCACAGCAGCGGCTTCCAGAGCTACCAGTACCGCTGCATCGAGTTCTCCCTGGGCAACAAGAATGCCGCCATGCTCAAGCCCCATGCGCACAGCGCCGAGCGGCTGGCCCTGGTGCAGGCCGCCTATGCAGCACCGTCGCTGTATGACGAAGCCCTCAAGCTCTTGGCACGCCGCGGCATTGCGGTGCCGCACAGCCATTTGCAGCGCGACTGGACCCAGCCCTACGCCGCCAGCGAAGGGGTGGAGCAGGCCTGGCTGCAGGTCTACCGCAACCCGGAGCAGCATTGGGACTTGTACCAGCTGGGTGAAGAGCTCACCGACCTGGAAGACGCCTTCCGGCTCTGGCGTTTCCGCCATGTCACCACCGTGGAGCGCGTCATCGGCTTCAAGCGCGGCTCGGGCGGCACCGGCGGTGTGAGCTACCTGCGCCGGATGCTGGACGTGGTGCTGTTCCCCGAAATCTGGACGCTGCGCACCGCTTTGTGAGCTAGCGCAAAGAAGGCGGCGCAGCCGCGTCAGACAATGGCGCATGAACGCATTCCAGAAGCAGACCGCACTGCGCATCGCGGCAGTCAGTGTGGTCCTGGCGACGGTTGCCAGCTCCATCGCCTGGTTTGTGTCGCGCGAAAACGCGGAAGAAGGCATTGTGTTGCTGGCCACCGAAGAATCCGGCCGCCTGCTGCACCACTTCGACGCCATTGAGCTCAGCGGCCCCCAGGCCACGGCGCATGCCGAACTGGCAGCCAAGACCATTGTGGGCGGCCTGTTTGACATTGCCGAAATCTATGACGCCAACGGCAAGAAACTGGCCGAAGCCCTGACCGGGGATGGCGAAGCCATCGAGGCCGTGGTGCCCCGCCACGGCTCACCGCATTACCAGACCGCGTCGTATGACAACCTGAAACTGCACGGCGACCAATGGGCCCTGCGGGTGTTTGTGCCGCTGCGCAATGCGCCGCATGACCAGACCGGCCCCATTACCGGCTACTTTGAGGGCGTGCGCCTGGTGCCGCAATGGCAGAGCGACCAGATCATGGCCAGCTCGCTCACGGCGGCCGGCATGGCCGCGCTGGCCGCCCTGCTCTGCGGCCTGGCCCTCTTTCCGGTGGTGGTGCATCTGTCCAAAGAAAACGAGCGCAAGACGCGCGAGGTGCTGGACTCGCACATCTCGATGATGGAGGCGCTGGGCCGCGCCATTGCCAAGCGCGACTCCGACACCGGCGCCCACAACTACCGCGTGTCCTGGATTGCCTCGGGCATGGGCGAGCTGATGGGTCTCAAGGGCAGCGCCATGCAGTCGCTGATTGCCGGCAGCTTTCTGCATGACGTGGGCAAGATCGGCATCCCCGACGCCATCCTGCTCAAGCCCGGCAAGCTCGATGAGGCCGAGTTCAAGACCATGCGCACCCATGTTGCCCAGGGCGAAGAAATTGTCACCGGCATGGGCTGGCTGGACGGCGCCAACGCCATCGTCGCCGGCCACCATGAGAAGTGGGACGGCAGCGGCTACCCGCGCGGTCTCAAGGGCCGGGACATTCCGTTGCCAGCGCGCATCTTTGCCGTGGCCGACGTGTTTGACGCCCTGTGCTCCCGCCGCCCCTACAAAGACCCGCTGCCCCTGGCCGCCGCCATGGCCATTCTGGAAAGAGACACCGGCAGCCACTTTGATCCGGAGGTGATGGCAGTGTTCCGCCCGATAGCCGCGTCCATCCACCAGCGCCTGGAAAACGCCAGCGAAGAAGACGCGCGCGCACTGCTGGAAGCCCGTGTGCGCCAGCACTTTGAATAGGCCCTGACAGGCCTGCTGAAACGGCCGTTCAGCGCTTGCGAGCGGCGCGGTGATTCCGCTAGGATGTTCCTCAGAGGAACTATAGGGGAGCACCAGCCATGCAGCTATCCAGCCTGTCGATCCGCGCCAAAATCGGTGGCGGCTTTGCCTTCATCGTTGCCATGGTGGTCATTCTGGGTGCGGTGGGCCTGAGCCAATTGCGCTCGGTCAACGCCTCCACCGCGCAAATTGCCGACAACAACCTCCCCAGCATCAAACTGGCGGCAAAGTTGGGTGACCTCATCCAGATCATCCGGCGCGCGGAGGCGCGCCATGTGATGTCCAACAGCGTGGATGAACTGCAGGCCCAGGACGCCCGGATTAAGCAGACGCGCAAGGAACTGGCCGACCTGGAAGCTTCGGCCCGGAGCCTGTTTGATTCGCCGGCCGAGGCCCGCGCACTGGCCGACTTCATAAGCCACCGCGATGCCTGGTACGCGCTGTGGGACCAGTCGCTGCGGCCCCTGTCCCAGCAAGGCCAGGCCGCCTCCGCCGAAGCCCGCAAGCTGTACACCGATGAGTCCAGCAAGCGCTTCAATGCAACCCTGCAGGAAATCCAGAAAATCAGTGAACTCAATGTGGACGAATCGGCTCGCGCATGGGCCAATGCGCAAACCGTGTACAGCCATGCCCAGTTGCTGGTCACGGTGTGCATCGTGGTTTCGGTGGGCCTGGCAGTGGCTTTGTCGGTGCTGATTTCAAACGCCATTGCACGGCCCATGGATGTGGCGGTGCAGGCCAGCGATGCCATCGCCAGCGGTGACATGACGTACCGGGTGCAGGCGCAAGGGCACGACGAAACGGCGCGCTTGCTGCAGTCGCTGGAGTCCATGCGGGCCAGCCTGGTGACGGTGGTGGCCAGCGTGCGCCGGGGCTCGGAAACGGTGGCCAGCGCCTCCGCCGAAATTGCGCAGGGCAATCAGGACCTGTCGGCCCGCACCGAAAGCCAGGCCAGCGCACTGGAGCAAACCGCGGCCTCCATGGAAGAGCTCAGCTCGCAGGTGCAGCACAACGCGGACAACGCACGCCAGGCCAACCAGGTGGCCACCAGTGCCTCTGCGGTGGCCATACGGGGTGGCGACGTGGTGGGCAAGGTGGTGGACACCATGAAGGAAATCAACGACTCCTCGCGCCGCATTGCCGAAATCATTTCCGTCATCGACGGCATTGCCTTCCAGACCAATATCCTGGCCCTCAACGCGGCGGTGGAAGCGGCACGCGCCGGTGAACAGGGGCGCGGCTTTGCCGTGGTGGCCTCTGAGGTGCGCTCACTGGCCGGGCGCAGCGCCGACGCCGCCAAGGAAATCAAGCATCTCATCAACGCCAGCGTGGAGCGGGTGGCGCAG
This sequence comes from Comamonadaceae bacterium, assembly GCA_947372425.1. Lineage (GTDB taxonomy): Bacteria > Pseudomonadota > Gammaproteobacteria > Burkholderiales > Burkholderiaceae_C > Allorhodoferax. Next base: position 6,956 of record CANBTQ010000096.1, read on the forward strand.
GGCTCGGTGCTGGTGGATGAAGCGGGCAGCACCATGCAGGAGGTGGTCACAGCCATCCGGCGGGTCACTGACCTGATGGGTGAAATTGACTCCGCCAGCAACGAACAGGCCGCCGGCGTGGCCCAGGTCGGTGAGGCGGTGACCCAGATGGACCAGGCCACCCAGCAGAACGCCGCGCTGGTGGAGCAGATTGCCAGCGCTGCCAGCGGCCTGCATGCACAGGCCGGCGACCTGGTGCAGACGGTGGCGGTGTTCCGGCTCGATGCGCAGGACGAGCGGGCGCGTGCACCTTTGCAGGCCCCGCGCGCAGGCCCTGCGGCCGCGCCCCGCAACACGCAGCGCACCGCGCCCCGGCCCCGCCCCGCAGCCGGACCGCTGCCACTGGCCGCGGCCGCACCGGCAGGCGCCAGCGAAGACTGGGAAAGCTTTTAGCGCCTGCGGCCCGCCGGCATCAGCCCGCAGCGCCGACCAGCGGAAACAGCGCGTCCTCCATCACCGCACCATCGGCCAGCCGGTCACTCAGGCCCGCAAACGGGGGAGACGTGCGCCAGGGCCGCACGGCGTGGCGCGCGTCATCCCCCAGGTAGCGCGCCGAAAACACGCGGCGGCGCAGCAACGGGCTGACGCCACCACTGGCATGCAGCGTGAGCATGTGGAAGGCCACGGCATCACCCGGCTGCAGCGCCCAGGCCAGTTGCCGGAACTGGTCCGGCTGCGCGTCGATGGCCGGCAGCTCGGCCAGCGTGCCATCCGGAAACCATTTGGCCTGGTTGTCGCGAAAGGTGCGCGGCATGTACCAGGTGCCCGCGTGCGAGCCGGCCACAAAGCGCAGCGTGCTTTCCAGCGGCACCGGGTCCACCGGCATCCAGAAGCTCACATTCTGGTGGCCACTGACGTTGTAGTAGGGCTGGTCCTGGTGCCAGGGCGTGGCCTGGCGCGTGCCCGGCTCTTTCACCAGCAGGTGGTCGTGGTAAATGCGCACGCTGCCGCTGTGCATCAGCGCCTTGGCCACCGCAGGCAGCGCCGAGTCGCGCAGGATGGCCGCGTACGCCGGGTTGCTTTGCCAGGTGCAAAAGTCTTCTACAAACTGGCCCGGGTCATCGCCCCGGCTGGCCACCTGGGCCAGCGGGCTCAAATGCGCCAGGTTGTGTTCAATGCCCTGCGCCAGCAGGGCCACCTGCTGCGGCGCTAGCACACCGCGCAGCACGATGGCGCCATCGCGCTGGTAGTCGGCGACGGCGGATTCAGGGAGTTGGAAGCTTGGCTGGGTCATGCCGCTATTTCACCGCAAAAACGCGCCAGCCCAAGCACCGCACCGGTTCACACCGGGACCCACAGCGTGGGCAAACCCGACAGACTGCGCAGCACCTTCGCCACCGAGCCGTCGCGCACCAGTTGCGTGGCGTGCGCCATATCGGGCGCCAGGTAACGGTCCACGTGGTGGGCGGGCACGTCCTTGCGCAAGAGCGCGTGCACCGCCTCCAGGGCGGCGGAGCTTTGCAGCGGGCGCAGGAACTCGATGCCCTGCGCCGCCGCCAGCAGTTCAATGCCCAGGATGTTGGCGGTGTTGCTGATCATGGCCTGCAGGCGGCGCGCGGCAAAGGTGGCCATGGACACATGGTCTTCCTGATTGGCGCTGGTGGGCAGGCTGTCCACGCTGGCCGGGTGCGCCATGGATTTGTTCTCCGAGGCCAGCGAGGCCGCCGTCACGTGGGCGATCATGAAGCCGCTGTTCAGACCGGCGTCTGCGGTGAGGAAAGGCGGCAGGCGTGACACGCTGGCGTCAATCAGCATGGCAATGCGGCGCTCGGCAATCGCCCCCACTTCGGCAATGGCGAGTGCCATGCCGTCGGCGGCCAGGGCCACCGGTTCGGCGTGGAAATTGCCACCGGAAATCATGGCGCCGTTGTCGGCAAACACCAGCGGGTTGTCGGTGACGGCATTGGCCTCGATCAGCAGAATGCGTGCGGCATGGCGCAGCTGGTCCAGGCAGGCACCCACCACCTGCGGCTGGCAGCGCAGGCAGTACGGATCCTGCACCCGGTCATCACCCTCGGCATGCGACTGGCGGATGGCGCTGCCCGCCAGCAGCGCGCGGTAGTACTGCGCCACATCGATCTGCCCGGGCTGGCCGCGCACGGCATGGATGCGCGGGTCAAACGGGCCGTCGCTGCCGCGTGCGGCGTCCAGCGTCAGGGCGCCGATCACCAGGGCCGCCTCCAGCACCGGCTCAAAACTCAGCAGCGCGTGCAGCGCCAGGGCGGTGGAGGTCTGGGTGCCGTTGATCAGCGCCAGGCCTTCCTTGGCCTCCAACTGCAATGGCGTGATGCCGGCTTGTTGCAGGGCCTGCAGTGCAGGCACGCGCAGGCCATCCACCAGCATGTCGCCCTCACCCATCAGGGCCAGCGTCATGTGCGAGAGCGGCGCCAAGTCGCCGGACGCACCGACCGAACCTTGCGACGGCACATAAGGCACCAGGCCGGCGTTGTGCACGGCCAGCAGGGTGTCGATCACCAGCTCACGGCAACCCGAATAACCGCGCGCCAGACTGGCCGCCTTGGTGGCCATCATCAGCCGCATGATGGGCGCGGCCAGCGGCTCGCCCACGCCCACGCTGTGCGAGCGGATCAGGTTGCGCTGCAGCGTGGCCAGCTGGTCCTTGTCGATGCGCTTGTTGGCCAGCTTGCCAAAACCGGTGTTGACGCCGTACACCGGCGCGTCGCCCTCGGCAGCGGCCTTGACCATGGCGTGCGACGCACGCACGCCGCCGCGGGCGGCCTCGGGCAGTACCAGTTGGCAGACGCCGGCGTGGATGGCGTTGAGGTGGTCCAGCGTCAGGTGGCCGGGATCCAGATGGATAGTTGTCATGGGTGCTTTCTCGGTATTCATTTGGCCAACATCGGCATGTTCATGCCCTGCTCTTTGGCGCAGGCCACGGCAATGTCATAGCCGGCGTCGGCATGGCGCATCACGCCGGTGCCGGGGTCGTTCCACAGCAC
>CANBTQ010000097.1 GCA_947372425.1 Comamonadaceae bacterium
GTGGCCTCCGAGGTGCGCTCGCTGGCCAGCCGCAGCGCCGAGGCAGCCAAGGAAATCAAGGCCCTGATCAACGCCAGTGTGGAGCGTGTGGAGCATGGCACCACCCTGGTGGACGAGGCCGGCACCACCATGGCCGAAGTCGTCAACAGTATCCGCCGCGTGACCGACATCATGGGCGAGATCAGCGCCGCCAGCGGCGAGCAGTCGGCCGGTGTCGGCCAGGTGGTCGAGGCGGTCAACCAGATGGACCAGGTGACGCAGCAGAACGCGGCCCTGGTGGAGCAGATGGCTGCCGCTGCCAGCGGCCTGAGCGGCCAGGCCAATGACCTGGTGCAAACCGTGGCCGTCTTCCGTATCAACGACGGCGGGCAATACCGTAGTCAGCCCCGCCCGGTACCCCGTGCGGCCGCCACCCGCGCACCGGCCCGATTGGCCACCGCACCCAAGCCACGGGCCCTGACCGCCGGTGCCAGCAAGCCGGCAGCGGCCAGGCCGGCGGCATCCAGGCCTGCCGTGGCCGCACCACCCCGGGTTATCGCGGCACCCAAAAAGGTGGCAGCTGCCGCTCCGGCCGGGGGTGACGACGAATGGGAAACCTTCTGAGCAGCCAATTGCACCGGAAAAGCAACTTTTATGGCGTATTCGACACAAACACGTAATGAATTTGATTAAAAATGTTTAAAAGTGGCAAAAATATCAAATAATGGCTGCAGCAGATAAATCGCTGCCGTAATTTTTGTGGCGGCGATGCCTATCCGGACGCATGCACCATGAACTACGTACTGATTGTTGACGACTACGCCGATATCCGCCGCCTGCTGAGCGTGACGCTGGGGCGGCAGTTTGAAATCCTGGAAGCCGACAACGGCACCGCAGCGCTGTACGCCATACGCCATTTTCGGCCCAAGGTGGTGTTGCTCGATGTGATGATGCCGGGCGAGATGGATGGCTTGCAGGTGCTCGATGCCATCAAGGCCGACCCTGCCATTCGCGACACGATTGTGGCCATGGTGACCGCGCGCGGCCAGCAGTCTGACAGCGACGCGGCCAAGAAGCGGGGGGCCGATGCCTATTTCATCAAGCCCTTCAGCCCCTTGCAGGTGGTGGGCTGGGTGCGCGAGCAGATGCAATGAACGCAGAAGCCCTGCAGGTGCAGTTGCTGCGCTATGCGCAAGACCTTGAGGAGCTGATGCAACAGCACCACCGCCTGCAGGACCAGCACCACATGCTGCTCAAGTCGATCGGTCGCGAAAGCCAGTCGCACGACATGCTGCCGGCGCTGCTGCTGGAGTCGGTACCGCTGGTGGTGGTGACGGACACCCGGGGCATTGTGCTGCGCGTCAGCGATGGCGTGGCCAGCCGGATCGAGAACCACACCGGCGAACTGGCCGGACGCGCCTGGGACGCCTGTGTGCTGATCAACCAGCAGGATGCGGTGCAGACCCTGTTGCGCAAATTTTCCGGCGGCACTTTGGATACCGGTGGCGTGCTGCTGCAGTTGCGACTGATCCATGGCGTGGACCAGCATGATGCCGGTATCTTTGACGCCCTGGTGTTGAAGACCAAGCGCGGGCGCCGCTTTGAAATCTGCTGGTTTTTGCAAGCCGGCACCGGGCAGGTGCGCGCGCCCTGGCAAGTCCAGCAGGACCTGTTGGCAACCGTGGAGTCCGACAAGGGCCTGCTGATGACCGACCCCTTTGGCACCATCCAGTACGCGAATGCGGCGTTTGCCAAAATCACCGCTTATCCGGTGGCCGAGCTGGTTGGCCAGAATCCGCGCATGCTGAGTTCAGGGCGGCATGACGCGGCCTTCTTCCATGCCATGTGGCTGGAACTGCTGGACAGTGGCTGCTGGAGCGGAACCCTGTTCAACCGCCGCAAATGGGGCCAGATATTTCTGGAGTGGCAGTCGATCAAGTTGATCGAGAACCTGCAGGGGGATGTGTTGTCCTACATCTCTGCCGTGGCCGATCTGAGCTACGACGAAAGCGTCAACCGCCCGCACCGGCAGCCGGGCCACTACGACACCTTGACGGGTCTGCCCAGCCGCATGCAGATGGTGGATGCGCTGACGCAGGCGCTGGTGCTGGCGCGCAAAGCCCAGGAGCAAGTGGCGGTGCTGTTCATTGACCTGGATCGCTTCAAGCCGGTCAACGAGACCTTCGGCCGCGCCGTGGGGGACGCCGTGCTGCAGGAGGCGGCCACGCGCCTGAAAGCCGGTCTGGCGCAGGGCGATATGCTGGCCCGTGTAGGGGCCGATGAATTTGTGGCGGTGCTCAGCGGCACAGCCCGCGTGCAACAGGCGCAGGAAGTCGGACTGGCCCTGAGCGCGGCGCTTGCCGAACCGATGGACGTGCATCCCCAGGAAATCCGGATCGGTGCCAGCATCGGTTGCGCCTGCTATCCGCGCGATGGCAATGACATGATCACCCTGGTGCGGCATGCCGATGCTGCCATGTACGGCGCCAAGCGCCGGCAACAGCGCTTCAGCTATTACAGCGCCGCACGCGACCTGCATGCCCAGCCGCGGCTGGAGACGGATATCTGGAAGGCGATTGAGCAAGACCAGTTGCGCCTGCTGTACCAGCCGCAACTGCGCTCCGCCGGCCTGGGCGCGATCCGCGGCTGCGAGGCACTGGTGCGCTGGCAGCATCCGCTGCTGGGCGCGGTTCCCGCCGACACCTTCATCCCGATTGCAGAAGAAAACGGTGCCATCGTGCAGATCGGCAACTGGGTGCTGGAGCAGGCTTGCGCGCAGCTGCGGCTCTGGCGCGAAGCGGGTGTTCTGGATTTGTCGATGTCGGTCAACATCTCCGTGCGCCAGATCCGGGACCCGGGCTTTGAAGCCCATGTGCACCAGGTGCTGACGCAGAACGGGCTGCCGCCTGAGATGTTGGAACTGGAACTCAGCGAGACCGAAACCCTGCAGTTCCGTGACAGCGATACCCAGCACATTGCCTTGCTGGGCAGTCTGGGCGTGCGCATCTCGATTGACGATTTCGGCAGTTCGTTTTCCAGCCTGTCGCGGCTCAACGCCCTGTCGATTCGCAGCCTGAAGATCAATTCGCAATTCGTACAAAATCTGGCCGGCAGCGCCGACGCGCGTGTCATCAGCAACTGCATGCTGGCCATCGGCAAGGTACTGGGTATTGAAGTGATTGCCCAGGGTGTGGAAAACGCAGACCAGGCACGCATCCTGGCCGGCCAGGGTTGCAAGGTCATGCAGGGCTATTACGCCGGCCGGCCCATGCCCGCGCACGACCTGTTGGTGCTGGCACGCAAGCGCAACGCGCTGCCGGATGCGTCCCGATTGACCCCCAGCCTGAGCGACTGAAGCATGCCCAAAAATAGCTTGTCAGACCCGTCGCGGCGCGATCTGCGCATCCTGGCCCTGGTGTGGTTGATCTCGGCCCTGTTGCTGGTGGTGACCTGGATGCACGTGCATGCGCTGGTCAAGCAAGATCGCGAGCACGTGGTTGCCGCGGCCGAGCGCGACCTGTCCAACCTGACCCGCGTCAGCCAGGAGCACGCCAACCGCACCTTTCGCAGTGCCGACCAGGTAATCCGCTTCATCCAGTCGCGCTACCTGGAGGTGGGCAAGCGCCTGGATCTCGAAGACCTGAGTGCCAAGGGCGTGATTGATACCCAGATCTTCAACCAGGTTGGCGTGATCGATGAGAAGGGCATTTACATCCTCTCCAACCTGCCCATCAAGGAGAAGATGGACCTGTCGGATCGCGAACACTTCCGGGTGCATGTGGCAGACGATAGCGCTGGTATGTTTATTTCACGGCCCCTGATGGGGCGGGCCAGCGGCAAGTGGTCCATCCAGCTGAGCCGCCGCATCAACCGGCCCGACGGGCGCTTCGGCGGTGTGGTGGTGGTGTCCATCGACCCCGGCTACTTCACGCGCTTTTACGCCGATCTGGACCTGGGAGCCAAGGGTCTGGCCGCGCTCTATGGCATGGATGGCGTGGCCCGCGCCCGCATGGTGGGCGATGTGCCGGACTTCGGCGCCAACGCCAGCAAGTCGCCGCTGTTTGCACAGATTGCGGACGGAGCCCTGGTCGGCTCGTACACGCAGAAATCCGTGGTGGACGGGCTGGAGCGGCTGTACTTTTTCCGCAAGGTGCCCGGCTTCGGGCTGGTGGTGCTGGCGGGAACCGAGATCCGCTACCTGCTGGCCGGCCACATCGAGTCGCGTGATGCGCTGTACCTGCAGGCTGCGCTGATGTCGGTACTGATCATTTTTCTGGCAACCGCCATGAGCTACTACCTGCACAAGATCCGCAAGGAGATCAGCTCCCGCCGGCTGGCCCAGACGCAAAGCCTGGAGCGCGCGGTGCAGCTGAGCGCGATTTTTTCTATGAGTCCCGACGGCTTCGTGTCTTTTGACGAAAGCCGGCACATCAAGTACGTGAACCCGGCCTTTGGCCGCATGACCGGAATCAGCCCGGACAGCCTGCAGGGCCTGGACGAGTTCGACTTTTCGGCCTGGCTGGCCTCACGCTGCCAGGCCGGCTCGGTCTTTCAGGGTGTGGAAGCCACGCGCTCGGGCGCGGCCCGACCCGGCAACAAGGATTGGGAAATCATTGAAATCGCCGGTGCCGCCAAGCGGGTGCTGCAGGTCGGGCTGTTGCAAAGCAATCCGCCCACGGCGTCACGCACCCTGTATTTCCGCGATGTGACGCAGGAGATGGAGGTGGACCGCATGAAGAGCGATTTTCTGTCCATCGCCGCGCACGAATTGCGCACCCCGATGGCCAGCATCTTTGGCTTTGTGGAGGTGGTGCTGGCGGATGGCGGCTTGAACGACGAGCAGCGCGAATACCTGGAAATCGTGCACCGGCAGTCGCAGGTGATGGTGCATATCCTGAACGACTTGCTGGACCTGGCCCGAATCGAGTCGCGCCGCGGCAGCGACTTCCGCTACAGCGAGGTGGATCTGCAGACCCTGCTGCACAGCATCGTCAAATCCTTCCCGTTGCCACCGGGGCGCAATCCGCCGCTGTTGCACCTGCCGGAGTCGGCACCGCGCGTGTCGGCCGACGAAGGCAAGCTGCGCCAGGTGCTGGTGAATATCCTGAGCAACAGCTACAAATTTTCGCCCGAGGGCGGTGATGTGGATATCGACCTGGCGCTGCACCGCGTGGACGGTGTGCCGCGCGTCTGCGTGCATGTGACCGACCGCGGCATGGGCATGACGGCAGGCCAGATGGAAAAGGTCTATACCCGCTTTTACCGGGCCGATGCGTCCGGAAAAATCTCCGGTACCGGCCTGGGAATGAGCATCGTCAAGGAGATTGTCGATCTGCACCGCGGACAGATCTCCATCAGCAGCGAAATCGGCAAGGGCACCAAGGTCAGCGTCTGCCTGCCGGTGATGCCGCCCGAGGCGCAGAGGACGGCAGGCACATGAAGGCTGTGTTGGGATTTTTCGAAAGCCTCCGCATCAATACCAAGCTGGCCCTGGGTACGGGCGCCTTGCTGCTGATGGTGCTGGCCGGCGGCCTGCAGTCGATCTACAGCAACCGCATCCTGGCGCAAGAAACGCACAACATGTATGCGCTGGAACTGCAGGGCATCTCCCATATCAAGGAGGCCAATATCCAGCTCATGGCCGTAGGGCGTTTTTTGCGCCAGATGGCGCTGGCACCCGACATGCAAAGCCGTGAAGCCGCAGCGCTCCAGATGCGCCAGGCGGGCGCGGAGATGCAGCGGTCGTTGGAGGAAAGTGAGAAGCTGTTTGTCCGTCCCGAAGGCATCAGGCTGCTGCGCGAGATCCGCGACCAATCGGTGGCCTACCAGCGCAACGTGGACATGGCGATCCGGCTGATCGACAAGGACCACAGCGTCCATGATGGCGGGCTGTCCGCCTTTCTGGTCAGTGCCGGCAATGTCAGCGTGTTTGAGTCCATGGACAACCTGATGGATGCCCTGGTGCGCCACAAGGAAGAGGCTGCCAGGCAGGCCGCGCAGGCCGCGTTGATCCAGGCCGAGCAGCTGCAAAAATGGACGCTGATCTATGTGTTGCTGGGCGTGGGCACCGGCATTATTTTCGGCCTGCTGATAGGCGCCTCGGTGCGCCGTCCCTGGGAGCGGCTGCGACGCAGTGTGGAGTACCTGGCACAGGGCGACCTGCAGACGCACATTCCCCACCAGAATCTGGGCAATGAGGTGGGTGAGATGGCGCAGTCCATCGGTGTGCTGCAAAAAGTGGCACAGGAAGCGGACCTGCACCGATGGGTCAAGTCCTGCATTGCCGACATCGGTCGCGAAGTGCAGTCCAGTGAAAGCCTGGCCGATTTCAGCCAGCGCCTGCTGGCGCAGCTGACCCCGGCGGCCGGCGCTCAGCTGGGTGTCATGTATGTGGCCGACGGTCCGGGCGAGGCCTACCACTTTGCCGCGGCCTTTGGTGCCCGGCCCGACCTGGAAAAAACATTCCTGCAGGGGCAGGGCCTGGTGGGCCAATGCGGGCTGAGCGGCTGTGCCATGGAGGTGCGCGGGCCCGACGATGCCGGCCTGCACCTGCGTTCGGGTCTGCTGGACACGGCAGCGGCCCTGTTGCGCATCGTTCCGGTGGTGGGTGCTTCGGGCCAAACGCTGGCCGTGATTGAGCTGGCCAGTGTGTCGCAGCCTGAGCGCCGGCAGGCTGTTTTGCTGAGCGAGATGCTGCCGGTCGTGGCCCTGAATCTGGAGGTGGTGCTGCGCAACGAAGTCACCCGCAGCCTGCTGGAGCAGACCCAGGAGCAGGCGCAGGAACTGAAGGTGGCACGCGAGCACGCAGACGACGCCAACCGCGCCAAGAGCGAATTTCTGGCCAATATGAGCCATGAGATCCGCACGCCCATGAACGCCGTCATCGGCCTGTCCCATCTGGCATTGCGCACCGAGCTCAGCCCCAAGCAGCGCGACTACCTGCAGAAAATCCATTCCGAAGGCAATGTGCTGCTGGAGGTGATCAACGACATCCTGGACTTCTCCAAAATCGAGGCCGGAAAAATGGGGCTGGAACACCAGCCCTTCTGGCTCGACGAGTTGCTCGACGGGGTCTCGGTACTGGTAGCCCAGAAAGCGCAGGACAAGGAACTGGAACTGCTGGTGCACATTGCGCCCGACGTGCCGCTGGGGCTGGTGGGCGATGCGCTGCGCCTGCGTCAGGTGCTGATCAACATGGTCAGCAATGCCATCAAATTCACCGACCAGGGCCAGGTGCAGGTGGATGTGGCCCTGGAGGCCAGCCAGGGCTCGGGTGTGGCGCTGCGGTTTGTGGTCGAAGACACCGGTGTCGGCATGTCGGCGGCGCAGTGTGAAAAGCTTTTTGTGGCCTTCAACCAGGCCGACTCCTCGACCACCCGCAAATACGGTGGCACGGGGCTGGGCTTGGCCATATCGCAGCGCTTTGTGGAGATGATGGGTGGACACATCGTCGTGCAGTCCGAAGAAGGCAAGGGCAGTCGCTTCAGCTTCACCGTGGCGCTGGGCGTGTCGCAGCTGCGCCGTGATGCTGGCGTGGCGCGGGGCAGCGCCAACGGCATGCGGGCACTGGTGGTGGACGACAACGCCACCGCCCGGCAGATCCTGTGTGAGCAACTGGTGTCATTGGGGCTGCGCGCCGATGCCGCCAACGGCGCGCGTGAGGCCATGGAGGTGCTTGCACGCGCCGACCGGCAGGATCCCTATGCCGTGGTGCTGATGGACTGGCGCATGCCGGAGCGGGATGGCGTGGCGGCAACCGCCGACATTGTTCAGCAGGGCCGCTTGGCCCATCTGCCGGCGGTGATCATGGTCACCGCATTCTGTGCAGACGACGTGCGCGATGCCGGCATCCGGGCGGGCGTCAACGCCTTCATCGACAAACCGGTGAGCCAGTCACGCCTGTGGGATACCCTGGTCGATGTGCTGTACCCGGCGCAGCGCGGCCTGTTGGCACCGGAAACGGCCAGCGCGCCGCCGCAGCTGTTTCCGGGCGTGCATGTATTGCTGGTGGAAGACAATGAAATCAACCAGCAGATTGCCACCGAAATGCTGCACACGCTGGATGTCTGTGTCACCGTGGTGGGCAACGGCCGCGAGGCCGTGGAACTGCTGAGCGCACAGGCCGATCCGCTGCCCTGGGACATGGTGTTGATGGACTTGCAGATGCCGGTCATGGACGGCCACCAGGCCACGCTGGCCCTGCGCAGCATGGCGCGCTTCCAGCAGCTGCCGATTGTGGCCATGACCGCGCATGTGATGGCCGACGAAGTGCACCGCTGCCTGGCCGAAGGCATGAACGCGCACCTGTCCAAGCCGATCGACCTGGACGCGGTGAGCCGCTGCATCGCGCATTGGTGTGCACACAAGCTGGAGGCGGGTGCAGCACAGACCGCGCTGGCTGGCAGTGGCCCGGCGGCACCGTTGCCGGCACTGCAGCAGATTGATGGGCTGGATGCCCGCCTGGGCCTGCAACAGTGCGCGGGCAACCCGGTGCTGTACCGTTCGCTGCTGCGCAAATTTGCTGCCCTGCTGGAGGCGGTACCGGGCCAGATCCAGCAGGCACTGGCCGGGCAGGACTATGGCACTGCCTTCCGGCTGGCCCACACGCTCAAGGGTGTGGCGTTCAGTCTGGGGGCGCAGGACTGTGCACACTGCTGTGTCGCGGCCGAGCCGCTGCTGACCGCGCAGGCCGATCCGGCCCTGCGTGCCACGGCGCTGCAGGCGCTGGCGCACAGGGCGGCACCCCTGGCGCAGGCCATTCTGCAGGCCCTGACCGACACCGCAGCCCAGGCGGAGATTCCGGACGACACGCAGTTGCGTTCGGTCTGCAGCCGGCTGCAGACCCTTTTGCGCGAAGGCAGTGTGGATGTGCAGCCTTATTTTGAAGAGCACGCCGCGCTGCTGCAAGCCGGACTGCCGGACGTTTTCAAGGCACTGCAGGAGCGCATCGATCAATTTGAGTATCCCGACGCATCGCAGCGCCTGCAGGCTGCCATGGCGGCGGGTGGGCTGTTGCTGGACTGAGACGCTGCGATGAAAATTTTCCCTCCTGTGAAGCCAACCATTCTGGTGGTGGATGACGAAGTTGCCAACCTGTCCTTGGTCTCGGGACTGCTGCGCGAGCACTACCAGGTCAAGATTGCCAAGAACGGCGCACAGGCCATACAACTGTCGCAGGACGAGCAGCCGCATCTGATCCTGTTGGACATCATGATGCCGGGTATCGATGGCTACGACGTGTGCCGCCTGCTCAAGGCCGATTCGCAGACCCGGCTTATCCCGGTCATCTTTCTGACCAGCCAGCTCGATGTGGCCAATGAGGAGATGGGCCTGAGCCTGGGTGCGGTGGACTACATCACGCGGCCCATCAGCCCGGGCATCCTGCTGTCGCGGGTGCGTGCGCATCTGGCCGATTCCAACCGCAACCGCTCGGTCCGGGTCTACAACGAATACCTGGAGTTTGAAGTGGCCAAGCGCACGCGCCAGGTGACCCAGCTGCAGGACCAGACCATTCTGGCCATGGCCTCACTGGCCGAGACGCGCGACATTGACACCGGCAACCATTTGCGGCGGACCCAGAACTATGTGCGCGCGCTGGCCGAGCACCTCAAGCGCAGGGGTATGCACACCGGCTACCTGACGGACGAAGTGATTGAGATGCTGTACAAGTGCGCACCGTTGCATGACATCGGCAAGGTGGGTATTCCGGACCGCATCCTGCTCAAGCCCGGGCGTTACGCGCCCGAAGAGTTCGAGATCATGAAGAAGCACCCAACACTGGGCCGTGAGGCGCTGGAGACGGCCTATCAAATTTCCGGCGGCACCAGTGATTTCTTCGACATGGCCATCGAACTGGTTTATGCGCACCATGAAAAGTGGGATGGCTCCGGCTACCCGCTGGGCCTGGCCGGTGATGCGATCCC
>CANBTQ010000098.1 GCA_947372425.1 Comamonadaceae bacterium
CTGGACGAGCTGACGGCCGCACGCGAGCGCAAGACCTTCCTGGACTCGCAAAGCACCGACCTGACCGATGCCATGAACATCCTGGAAGACGCCATTCGCAAGATCGACGCCGAAACGCGCGAGCTGCTGTCGGGCACCTTCAACCAGGTCAACGAGCACTTCGGCCGCATGTTCCCCGAGTTGTTTGGTGGCGGCAACGCGCGCCTGGTCATCACCGGTGATGAAATTCTGGACTCGGGCGTGCAGGTGATTGCCCAGCCCCCGGGCAAGAAGAACCAGACCATTCACCTGCTGTCGGGCGGCGAAAAGGCGCTGACCGCCATCGCACTGGTGTTTGCCATCTTCCAGCTCAACCCCGCACCGTTCTGCCTGCTGGACGAAGTGGATGCGCCGCTGGACGACGCCAACACCGAGCGCTATGCCAAGCTGGTGGCCAGCATGAGCAAGAGCACCCAGTTCCTGTTCATCAGCCACAACAAGATCGCCATGGAGATGGCCGAGCAGCTGATTGGTGTGACCATGCAGGAGCAGGGCGTCTCGCGCATTGTGGCGGTGGACATGGAGTCCGCCGTGTCCTTGGCAGAGCTGGCATAGGAACCCCATGAATATGAGCAATTTGCAAATCGGCCTGGCCATTGCTGGTGGCCTGGTGCTGGCTGGCGTGGTCGGCTTCAACACCTGGACCTCGCGCAAGAATGCACCGCGTCAGGCCGCCCCGGACGCGCCGGTGGAGCCCAGCGGGCTGGATGCGGTGGAGCCCAACTTCGCCGATACCGACGGACCGGCGCCCGAGATGGCCCTGCCTGTCATGGCCAAGAAGCCGGCACTCGATGCGTTGATCGACGTCATTGCCAACCTGGCGCTGGACCCTGGCAGCCCGGTGGTATCGGGCGACGCTGCCATTGCTGCCTTGCCGGCTACGCGCCGTGCCGGCACCAAACCGTTTGCGGTCGAAGGCTTCAACATCAGCAGCCAGCAATGGGAGAGCCCGCTGGCCGGGCAACGCTACAGCAGCTTCCAGGCTGGTGTGCAACTGGCCAACCGCACTGGTGCGCTCAACGAGATCGAGTACTCCGAATTCGTGGTCAAGACCCAGGCCTTTGCCGATGCCATCAGTGCCATGCCCGATTTTCCGGAGATGCGTGACGAAGTGGCCCGGGCCCGCGAGCTCGACCAGTTCGCCAGCGCACACGATGCCCAGCTGGGCTTTACCATTCGCGCGCGCAATGCCTCCTGGAGCCCCGGCTACGTGCACCAGAACGCGGCCCGCCTCGGCTTTGTGGCCGGTGCCATTGCCGGGCGCCTGGTGCTGCCCGCATCACAAGATGGCATGCCCCCGGTGCTGGTGCTGGCCTTTGACTCGCAGGCTGCGCTGGCCGAAGACCCGGCACAGTCCGCCATCCGTGAGATCAGCCTGCATCTGGACGTGGCCCAGGCCGAGCGCGCCGAGCAACCCTTCGAGCGCATGCGCGATGCCGCCTTCGGCCTGGCGCACAGCATGGACGGCATGGTCACCGACGACAACGGCCAGCCGCTGGCACCGGAGACCATGGCCGTGATCGGTACCGAGCTGGAAACGCTGTACAACACGCTGGAACAGCGCGACCTGGCTGCCGGCTCCGCCGTGGCACGCCGGCTTTTTTCCTGAACCCTGCCGCTTCCCAGGAGCCCGTACCGGCCATGGCCAATCTGGATTTATTTGCTGCACCGGACGCGGGTGACCGTGCCCGGCTTGACGCCCTGCACGCCGAACTGCACCGCCATGCCCACCAGTACTATGTGCTGGACGCCCCCACGGTGCCCGATGCCGAATACGACCGCCTGTTTCGCGAACTGCAGGCACTGGAAGCGGCGCATCCGGACTGGATCACTCCCGACTCGCCAACGCAGCGGGTGGGCGGCAAGCCGCTGGACCAGTTCGCCGGCCTGCGCCACGCCGTGCCCATGCTCAGCATCCGCACCGAGACCGATACCGAGTCCTCGGGTGCGCAGGCCTTTGATGCGCGCATTCGCAAGGAGCTGGAGCTGCTAGAGACCGACACAGCCGTGGAATACGTGGCCGAGCTGAAGTTTGACGGGCTGGCCATCAACCTGCGGTACGAGAACGGCGTGCTGGTGCAGGCCGCCACGCGCGGCGACGGTGAGTATGGCGAAGACGTGACGCAAAACATCCGCACCATCGGCCAGATCCCGCTGCGCATACAGACCGGGGCCGCTGCCACGGCGATTGCGGTTCCCGCCGTGCTGGAAGTGCGCGGCGAGGTCTATATGCGGCGCGACGACTTTGAGGCACTCAACGAAAAGCAGCGTGCGCTGGGCGGCAAGACCTTTGTCAACCCGCGCAATGCCGCGGCCGGTGCGGTACGCCAGCTCGACCCCGGCATTGCCATGCAACGGCCCTTGAGCTTTTACGCGTATGGCGTGGGCGAGGTGGCGCCGCTTTCAGTGGGCCGCCTGTTTGCCACCCACATGGAGCTGCTGCAAACCCTCAAAGCCTGGGGCTTTCCGGTGGCCGAAGAAGTCCGTGTGGTGCGTGGCGCCGACGAGCTGGTGGCCTTTCACCAGCACACCGGCCGCACGCGCGACCAGCTGCCGTTTGACATTGACGGCGTGGTTTACAAGGTCAACAGCCTGACGCTGCAACAGCGTCTGGGCTTTGTCACCCGCGAGCCGCGCTGGGCCGTGGCGCACAAGTTCCCGGCGCAGGAGCAACTGACCCGGGTGCTGGCGATTGACGTGCAGGTGGGGCGCACCGGCAAGCTCACACCGGTGGCGCGGCTGGACCCGGTATTTGTAGGCGGCACCACGGTCTCCAATGCCACCCTGCACAACCTGTTTGAGGTGCGCAAGAAAGATGTACGCGTCGGCGATGTGGTGATCGTGCGCCGCGCCGGGGACGTGATTCCGGAGGTGGTGGGGCGGGTTGCCCCGGTGCCTGCCGAGGCCGCGGACGTCCCGGCCCCGGCACCCCGTACACCCTACATCCCCAACTTCCATATGCCACGCGCCTGCCCGATCTGCGGCAGCACGGTGGTGCGCGAAAAGGGCGAGGCCAACCACCGCTGTGTGGGCGGCCTGTTCTGCAGCGCGCAGCGCAAGCAGGCGATTCTGCACTTTGCCCAGCGCCGTGCCGTCGAGGTCGAAGGCCTGGGCGACAAGCTGGTGGAGCAACTGGTGGATGCCGACATCATCCGCACCTTGCCTGACCTGTACCGCCTGGGGCTGACTGCGCTGGCCGGCTTGGAGCGCATGGCCGACAAGTCGGCCCAGAACATCGTGGACGCGCTGGAGAAGTCCAAGCAGACCACCTTGCCACGCTTTCTGTTCGGCCTGGGCATTCGCCATGTGGGCGAGGCAACGGCCAAGGAACTGGCGCGCCACTTCGGCGGCATTGATGCGGTGATGGACGCGCCGGAAGAAGCCTTGCTGCAGGTGAACGATGTGGGCCCCATCGTTGCCCGGGCCATTCGTACCTTTTTTGACCAGCCCCACAACCGCGAGGTGGTGGAGCAGCTGCGCGCCTGCGGTATCCATTGGGAGGAGGGCGCAGCCGCGTCCGATGCGCCCAAGCCGCTGGCTGGCATGACCTTTGTGCTGACCGGCACCCTGCCCACCCTGGGTCGCGACGATGCCAAGGACCGGATCGAGGCGGCCGGCGGCAAGGTGTCCGGCTCGGTCAGCAAGAAAACCAGTTTTGTGGTGGCCGGCACCGAGGCCGGCAGCAAGCTGACCAAGGCGCAGGAACTGGGCGTGGCCATACTGGACGAAGCCGCCTTGCTCGAAATGCTGAAATGAAGGGCCTATGACCGTACGCGAGATTCTGAAAATGGGCGATGCCCGCCTGTTGCGCATGGCGCAGCCGGTGACCGACTTTGACAGCGATGCGCTGCACCTGCTGGTGTCCGACATGCTGGACACCATGCGTGCAGCCAATGGCGCAGGGCTGGCGGCGCCGCAAATTGGCGTGGATTTGCAACTGGTGATCTTTGGCAGTTTTGAGCGCAACCCGCGTTATCCGGACCGGCCCACCGTGCCCCCCACGGTGCTGATCAACCCGACCATTACGCCGCTGGGCGATGCGCAAGAAAGCGATTGGGAAGGCTGCCTGTCCGTGCCCGGCTTGCGTGGTCTGGTGCCGCGCTGGACGCAACTCCGCTACACCGGCTTTGACCCGTATGGCGATGCCATCGATCGCACGGTGGATGGTTTTCACGCCCGCGTGGTGCAGCACGAGTGCGACCACCTCTGGGGCACGCTCTACCCCATGCGCATGCGTGACTTCAGCCAGTTTGGCTATACCGAGGTGCTGTTCCCCGGCATCGCTGCCAGCGAAGACGATTAGGCCTCGCCAGCCGGGGCAGTGGGCAACCGTGGGGCCCTTATGACGCCAGCGCGTCCAGCAGCTCGGTCTCGATCTCGATCTGCGCGCGGTTGTGCTGCAGCTGCGGGCCGTGGATCAGGAAGGTGTCTTCCACCCGCTCGCCCAGGGTCACGATCTTGGCCAGTTGCACCTCGATCTGGTGGCGGGCCAGCACGCGGGCAATCGAGTAGAGCAGGCCCTGGCGGTCGCTGGCCGAGATGCTGAGCAGCCAGAGTTGCGCTTTTTCATCCGGGCGCAGCGCCACGCGCGGCGCAATCGGGAAGCTCTTGACCCGGCGCGAGACACGGCCGCGGCTGGGAGGGGGCAGCGGCGTTTCTTTGGCAATCGCACTGGCCAGACCGCTTTCCAGCATCGAGGTCAGTTCCCGGAAATGCTCGTCGATGCCACCGGCCATGATCACCTGGAAGGTATCCAGCGCGTAGTTGGTTTTGCTGGTGTGGATGCGCGCATCCAGAATGCTGAAGCCGCCCTGGTCAAAGTAGCCGCAGATGCGGGCAAAGAGATCGGTCTGGTCATGGGTATAGACCAGCACCTGCAGGCCTTCGCCAATCGGTGAGCGGCGCGCCCGCACGATGGGCGTCTTGGTATCCACATGGCGCGACAACTGCTTGGTGTGCCAGGCAATGTCACCGGCCTCGTGGCGCATGAAGTAGCCCACATCCAGTGTGTCCCACAGCGGCTTGTGCGCCTCAAAGGGCATGGCGTACAGCTGCACCATCACCAGGGCTTCGCGCTTGCGGGCTTCCACCTCGGCATCGGGGTCGGGTGCGCGACCGCCCAGGGCGCGGGTGGTGTACTTGTACAGGTCTTCCAGCAGCTTGCCCTTCCAGGCATTCCAGACCTTGGGCGAGGTGCCGCGGATATCGGCCACCGTCAGCAGATAGAGCGCGGTGAGATTGCGTTCATTGCCCACGCGTTTGGCAAAGTCGCTGATCACCTTGGGGTCGCTCAAGTCGGACTTTTGCGCGATGCGGCTCATGGTCAGGTGCTCATGCACCAGGAACTCGATCAGGTCGGTGTCTTCGGCATCAATGTCATGGGCCTTGCAAAAGCGCCTGGCCTCGGCCATGCCCAGCACCGAGTGGTCGCCACCGCGGCCCTTGGCGATGTCGTGGAACAGCGCTGCCACATACAGCAGCCAGGGCTTGTCCCAGCCGGAGGCGAGCTGCGAGCAGAACGGGTATTCGTGCGCGTGCTCGACGATGAAGAAGCGCCGCACATTGCGCAGCACCATCAGGATGTGCTGGTCCACCGTGTAGACGTGGAACAGGTCGTGCTGCATCTGGCCCACGATGCGGCGGAACACCCACAGGTAGCGCCCCAGCACCGAGGTCTGGTTCATCAGCCGCATGGCATGGGTAATGCCATCGTGCTCCATCAGGATGCGCATGAAGGTCTCGCGGTTCAGCGGATCCTTGCGAAACTGCGAGTCCATCAAATCGCGTGCGTTGTACAGGGCGCGCAGGGTGCGTGCCGACAGGCCCTTGACGCCC
The DNA here is from genome assembly GCA_947372425.1 of Comamonadaceae bacterium. Lineage (GTDB taxonomy): Bacteria > Pseudomonadota > Gammaproteobacteria > Burkholderiales > Burkholderiaceae_C > Allorhodoferax. Next base: position 5,875 of record CANBTQ010000098.1, read on the forward strand.
ACGGTGGTCTGGTAGACCAGAAAGGTTTCCAGAATGGCGTGCGGATTGCGCTGGTACAGATCGTCGCTGACCACATCGATGGTGCCGGCCTTTTCGTTGAAATGGTCGTTGATGCGGTGCGGCGCGTGGGTGGAGGGGTTGAGCCGCTCCTCAATGTTCATCAGCAGAATCTGGTTGAGCTGGGTGACGGCCTTGGCCGCCCAGTAGTAGCGCTTCATCAGCTGTTCGCTGGCGCGTACCATGCCCTTTTTGTCGTCTTCGGCTTCGCGGTTGCTGTAGCCGAAGGATTCGGCCACGGCATTCTGCAGGTCAAATATCAACCGGTCTTCGCGCCGCTTGGCCAGCAGGTGCAGGCGGGCACGGATCTGCAGCAGCAGTGCCTCGTTGCGCTGGATCTGTCGCACCTCAAAGGCCGTTGCCAGACCGTTTTGTGCCAGGGCCTTCCAGTTGTCACCCAGCCTGGCCGCCTTGGCTACCCACAGAATGACCTGCAGGTCGCGCAGGCCGCCGGGCGACTCCTTGCAATTGGGCTCCAGAGAATAGGGCGTGTCTTCAAACTTGGTGTGACGCTGGCGCAGCTCCAGCGTCTTGGCCACAAAAAAGGCGCGGGCGTCCATGGCCTCAAAAAAGGCTTGCTGAAAATCCTGCGCCAGTTTGGCATGGCCGGTGATCAGCCGGCTTTCCAGCAAGGCCGTCTGGATGGTGACATCACGCTGTGCTTCACTCAGGCATTCGCTCACGCTGCGCACACTGGAACCAATCTCCAGCCCCAGGTCCCAGCAGTTGCTGATAAAGGCTTCGATGCGGCTCTTCAGGTCGGCATCCTGCTCCGCCGAGGTGCCGTCGGGCAGCAAGACCAGCACATCCACGTCAGAGCAGGGAAACAGTTCGTTGCGGCCAAAACCACCTACCGCCAGCAGGGCAAAGGGCGGCGCCATGCCGGCCATCTGCCAGAGCTGCACCAGCATCGAGTCCACTAGGTCGGACATATGGCGCAGCGAACTGCGTACCGTGCGGGTCGATGCGGCGCGCTCGCCCAGATTGGCCAACAAGGTGGCCTTGCGGGCGCGGTAGGCGTCCCGCAATGTGGCGATATCAGACATGCGGTGCGCCAGTCAGGACTTGGCGGAGGAGAAGGCAGCTACAAAGGCGGGTATGGGCGGGCTGCCGGCGGAGAGCGTCAGCACCTCATAGCCGGTGGGCGTGACCAGCACCGTGTGCTCCCACTGCGCGGACAGCGAATGGTCTTTGGTCACGATGCTCCAGCCGTCTTTCTCGGGGCCGTCCTTGATGTCGCGTTTGCCCGCGTTGATCATGGGCTCGATGGTGAAGGTCATGCCTTCCACCAGTTTGTCCAGCGTGCCGGGGCGGCCATAGTGCAGCACCTGCGGCTCTTCATGGAAACCGCGGCCAATGCCGTGGCCGCAGAACTCGCGCACCACGCTAAAGCCGTGGCCCTCGGCAAAGGTCTGGATGGCGTGGCCGATGTCGCCCAGGTGGATGCCGGGCTTGACCATTTTGATGCCGTGCCACATGGCCTCGTAGGTCAGGCTGCACAGGCGCTTGGCAGCGATGGAGGCGTCGCCGACGATGTACATGCGGCTGCTGTCGCCATGCCAGCCGTCCTTGATGACGGTGACGTCCAGGTTCACGATGTCGCCCTTTTTGAGCGGCTTGTCATTGGGAATGCCGTGGCAGACCTGGTGGTTGATGGATGAGCAGATCGACTTGGGGTAGGGCGTGTTGCCGCCACCGGTGTAATTCAGCGGTGCGGGAATGGCTTTTTGCACATCAACAATGTAGTCGTGTGCCAGCTTGTCCAGCTCATTGGTGGTGACGCCGGGCTTGACGAAGGGGGTGAGGTAATCCAGCACTTCGGCTGTCAATGTGCCTGCCAGGCGCATGCCCGCAATGCCCTCGGCGTCTTTTATGGTGATTGTCATGCCCTCAATTATCCCATCGCCTCCGGGTGCGGGTAGCGCACGGGTAAAATTGCCCCCGTTTGCGAACGCATCTTTGCGGCTCCCCTCTTCCAGCCCACCTTCCAGGCCCCTACAGTGACCTTGCACATCTCTCCCTTTGAAGGCGGCAACGCCCTGAGCAGTTTCCGAATCCAGCAACTCCTGCCCGCACTGCAGGGCATACACGACAAGATCAGCGGCATTGCCGGGCGCTACATCCATCTGGTGGCCAGCGAAGCGGCGCTGGACAGCGCGGTATCGGCGCAGTTGTCGGCCCTGCTTACCTATGGCGACCCGTACACCGGCGCCCTTGAGGGCCCGGCCATCGTGGTCAGCCCGCGTTTTGGCACCGTGTCGCCCTGGGCTTCCAAGGCCACCGACATTGCGCACAACTGCGGTTTTGGCATCAAGCGCGTGGAGCGCCTGGTGGAATACCGTCTGAGCTTGAAGAACCCGCTGCTGGGCAAGACCACACTGACGCCCGAGCAACTGCAGGCCGTGGCCGCGCTCTTGCACGACCGCATGACCGAAAGCGCCATGCTGGACCGGGCCCAGGCATTCGATTTGTTCCACGCGCTCGAACCCGCCGCCATGGCCCATGTGGACGTGCTGGGCGGTGGCAAGGCTGCGCTGCTGGACGCCAACACCAGCTGGGGCCTGGCCCTGGCTGCCGACGAGATTGACTACCTGGCGGACGCCTTCACCAAGCTGGGCCGCAACCCCACCGATGTGGAGCTGATGATGTTCGCCCAGGCCAATAGCGAACACTGCCGCCACAAGATTTTCAATGCCGAGTTCAGCATCGACGGCGTGGCCCAGACCAGCAGCCTGTTCGGCATGATCCGCCACACGCACAAGCTCAACCCGCAGCACATGCTGGTGGCCTATTCCGACAATGCCTCGGTGATGGAAGGCGCGGTGGTGGAACGCTTTGTGGCCACGGCCGCAGCCAGCGTGAGCGGCGCCGGCCAGATGGCGGGTTACGAAAAACAGACCGCCACCCAGCACATTCTGATGAAGGTGGAGACGCACAACCACCCGACCGCTATTTCTCCCTTCCCCGGTGCCTCCACCGGCGCCGGCGGCGAGATCCGCGACGAGGGTGCAACCGGGCGCGGCTCCAAGCCCAAGGCCGGCCTGACTGGTTTCACCGTCTCGAAAATCTGGGGCGGCATGTCCGACCGCTCCGACGGCAAGCCCGAGCACATTGCCAGCCCACTGCAAATCATGATCGAGGGGCCGCTGGGTGGCGCCGCGTTCAACAACGAATTCGGCCGGCCCAATTTGCTGGGCTATTTCCGCGAATACGAGCAGACCGTGGTCACCGACCAGGACACGCTGCAGCGCGGCTACCACAAGCCCATCATGATCGCCGGCGGCCTGGGCGTGATCGACCAGACCCAGACGCACAAGATTGCTTTTCCCGCCGGCAGCCTGCTGATCCAGCTCGGCGGCCCCGGCATGCGCATCGGCATGGGTGGCAGTGCTGCCAGTTCCATGGCCACGGGGGCGAACGCGGCGCACCTGGACTTCGATTCGGTGCAGCGTGGCAACCCCGAGATCGAACGTCGGGCGCAAGAGGTCATCAACCAGTGCTGGACGCTAGGGCAGACCGGCGGCCCTGCCGGCACTGGCAACCCCATCCTGGCCATCCACGATGTAGGTGCTGGTGGCTTGTCCAACGCCTTCCCCGAACTGACCAACGACGCCGAACGCGGCGCCCGCTTTGACCTGCGCGCAGTGCCCCTGGAAGAAAGCGGCATGGCGCCCAAGGAAATCTGGTGCAACGAAAGCCAGGAACGCTATGTGTTGGCCATTGCGCCCGAATCGCTGGAACTGTTCAAGGCCTTGTGCGAGCGCGAGCGTTGCCCGTTCGCGGTTGTGGGCGTGGCCACCGAAGAGCGCGAGCTCAAGCTGGTGGACG
>CANBTQ010000099.1 GCA_947372425.1 Comamonadaceae bacterium
GCGCGGCATTGAGGACATTTACGAGCTGACCTACATCCGCAAGGACGGCAGCCGCTTTCCGGCGGTGGTGTCGGTCACCGCCCTGCGCGATGACGAGGACGCCATCATCGGCTACCTGCTGATCGGCACCGACAACACGGCGCGCAAGCAGATTGAGGAAGAGCGCAAAAAGCTGGACCAGCGCCTGCGCGACCAGCAGTACTACACGCGCTCGCTGATCGAGGCCAATATCGACGCCATCATGACCACCGACCCGGTGGGCATCATCACCGACGTGAACAAGCAGATGGAGTCGCTCACCGACTGCACGCGCGACGAGCTGATCGGTGCGCCATTCAAAAAATACTTCACCGACCCCGAGCGGGCCGAGGCGGCCATCAACCTGGCGCTCAACGAGAAGAAGGTGACCAACTACGAGCTTACGGCGCGTACCCGCGGTGGCTTGGAAACCGTGGTCTCTTACAACGCCACCACCTTTTATGACCGCGACCGCAACCTGCAAGGCGTGTTTGCCGCAGCCCGCGATGTGACCGAACGCAAGCGCCTGGACGGCGTGCTGGAAGACAAGAATGTGGAGCTGGAAGCGGCCCGTGCGCTGGCCGAAAAAGCCAATCTGGCCAAGTCCGACTTTTTGTCCAGCATGAGCCACGAGTTGCGCAGCCCGCTCAACGCGATTCTGGGCTTTGCGCAGTTGATGGAGTCGGAGTCGCCGCCGCCCACCAGCGGGCAGTTGGACAGCATCGGACAAATTCTGCGCGCCGGTTGGCACCTGCTCAAGCTGATCAACGAGATCCTGGACCTGACCAAGATCGAGTCGCGCCAGATTCCGCTGTCCAAGGAGCCGGTGCTGCTGACGGGCATTCTGATGGAGTGCCAAGGCATGTTCGAGCCACAGGCCCAGCAGCGCGGCATCGCCATGCACTTTCCGCAAAGCGATGTGGCGCTGCATGTGATGGCCGACCACACCCGCCTCAAGCAGGTGTTTATCAACCTGCTGACCAATGCCATCAAATACAACCGGGTAGATGGCAGGGTGGACGTGACTTGCAGTCTGCGCCCGCACCAGCGCGTGCGGGTCAGCATTCGCGATACCGGCCTGGGCCTGCGCCCGGATCAGCAGGCCCAGTTGTTCCAGGCCTTTAACCGGCTTGGCCAGGAGGCCGGCGGTGTCGAGGGCACCGGCATTGGTTTGGTGGTGGCGAAGCAGTTGGTGGAGTTGATGGGCGGCAGCATCGGTGTGCAGAGCACCGTAGGTGTGGGCAGTGTGTTCTGGTTCGAGCTGGATGCGGTGGAGGCACCCACGGTGTCCCTGGAAAACGGACAGGTGGTGCTTAAGCTGCCAGCAGCCTCGCGACCGGCGACGGAGCGCACCCTGCTGTATGTGGAAGACAACCCGGCCAACATGAAGCTGGTGCAAAAGATTGTGGAACGCCATCCGGAAATCCGGCTGCTGATGGCCAGCACCGGGCTGGCCGGCATTGAGCTGGCAAGGTCGGCGCTGCCTGATGTGATTTTGCTGGACATCAACCTGCCCGGCATTAATGGCTTCGAGACCCTGAAGCTGCTCCGCGAAGACCCGCTGACAGCCCATATACCGGCCCTGGCCATCAGCGCCAATGCCATGGCCAGCGATGTCAAGAAGGGCCAGGAGGCCGGCTTCTTGCGCTACCTGACCAAGCCCATCAAGGTGGACGAATTCATGCAGGCCCTGAACCTGGCCCTGGAGCTGTCCGGCGGTGTTACACCATGAGCGTTTACGCCGAGCCGGCCGGGTCGCGCATTCTGGTGGTGGACGATATGCCGGCCAATGTGCAGTTGTTGGTCCGCCTGCTGGCCGGGCGCGGCTATGCAGCGCAGGCCGTGGGCAGCGGGGCCGAGGCGCTGGAGGCCGCGCGCAGCGATCCACCCGACCTGATTCTGCTGGACATCAACATGCCCGGCATGGATGGTTTTGAAGTATGCCAACACCTCAAGGCCGACCTGGCCCTGCGTGACATACCGGTGCTGTTTATCAGTGCCCTGCATGAGGTGGGCGACAAGGTCAAGGCATTCCAGCTGGGTGGTGTGGATTACGTGACCAAGCCGTTTCAGATTGACGAGGTTTTTGCCCGGGTCGAGACGCATCTCAAGCTCAGGCTGCTGCAGCGCCAACTGGGCGAACACAATCAGCATCTGGAGCAGGTGGTGGAGCAGCGCACCCGGGAGCTGGAAGCAGCCTACCTGCGCGTGCAGGAACTCAACCGCATTCAGGCCGATTTTCTGTCCATGATCTCGCACGAGATGCGCACACCGGCCCATGGCTTGTTGGGCCTGGGTGAGTTGTTGATGCGCCTGTGTCCGCCGTCAGACGCACGCTCCCGCTATGCCGGGCTGTTCGCGCAAAGCCAGGACCGGCTGCTCGGCCTGTTCGAGGATGTCTCCCTCATTTCCGAGGCCGATGTTTGGGCGCCCGATCGCTTGCTGGCCAGCCCGTGCACCGCGGTGCTGGAGCAGGTGCGGGCTGCATTGCCCGGCGTGGAGCTCACGCTGGCGGGTGTGGATGCATTGGAGGCCTGTGCCATAGGCGGCAGCAGCGCACTGTGTGTCAGGGCCCTGAAAACCATCATGCACGTGGCACTGGCTTTTTCCCGGGACAAGCGGGTGCTGCACCTGCGCGCCCGGGCCGACGCCGATTGCTTGTGTCTGCGACTGGAGTTGGATGCGCTGGTGCTTTCGCAGGCGCAGACACAGGGCTTTTTTGCCATGGCGTCGCCCGCACGGGCATCCTCGGCGGCCGAGGGCCTGGGGCTGGCACCGGTGGTGGCGCACCACATTCTGCGGGCCCTGGGCGGTGCGGTGGTGTTGGTCAAAGGGGAGGGCGACTGCGGCTATCTGGAGGCCACGCTGCAGCGTGCCGCTGGCCCGGTGCCGGTTGCGGGAGCAGCCGCATGAGGGTGTCAACCGACATTTATCACGGAAAAATTCTGATCGTGGATGACCAGCCTGCCAATGTGCTGCTGCTGGAGCGCATGTTGCACGGGGCCGGTTACACGGCACTGCGCTCGACCATGCACTCCAGCGACGTTTGCGCACTGCATGCAGAACACCGCTATGACCTGATTCTGCTGGACCTGAACATGCCGGTCATGGACGGGTTCCAGGTCATGGAGGGGCTGCAAGCCATTGAGGCCGATGGCTACCTTCCGGTGCTGGTGATCACGGCGCAGCCGGAGCTCAAGCTGCGTGCCTTGCGCGCCGGCGCCAAGGATTTCATCAGCAAACCCTTTGACATGGTCGAGGTGCTGGCGCGCGTCTACAACATGCTGGAAGTGCGCCTGCTGCACCAGGCATTGCGCAACTTCAATGCGACCCTGGAGCAGCGGGTGCGCGAGCGCACCGCGGATTTGCACGACGGCTACGTGGAAACCATTTTCACCATGACGCGCGCGGCCGAGCACAAAGATGAGGACACCGGTGCCCACGTGCGCCGCATCAGCCACTACTGCCGCGAACTGGCCCGGTTGCTGGGCTTGGAGGCCGAGTTTGTGGACAACATCTTCATTGCCAGCCCCATGCACGACATCGGAAAAATCGGCATACCGGACCATGTCCTGCTCAAGCCTGGTGGCTTCACGCCGCAGGAGTGGCAAGTCATGAAGACCCACGCTGCCATGGGTGCGGAGATTCTGGGCGACAGCAAGTCGCCCTACCTGCGCCTGGGTGCTGAAATTGCGCTGGACCACCACGAGCGCTGGGACGGCAGTGGTTATCCCAATGGAAAGCAGGGCGAGGAGATATCGATGGCGGCGCGCATCATGAACATCTGTGACATTTACGATGCCTTGCGCAGCGCGCGCACCTACAAGCCGGCGCTGGATCACCAGCAGGCCATGGACATCATCGTGGAGGGCGACGGCCGCACGCAGCCTGGGCATTTTGATCCGGAGGTGTGGGCGGCATTTACAGAGAACCACCGGCTGTTTGAGCAGATTTACACCAGCCTGGCGCCGTAGTCGGCGTGTGCCCGCCTGGCCGCTGCGGCAGGCTTGCTAAAATGCGCCTAAGGCCCGCTGCTCCGGCGGGCCTTGCCTTTTGTACCCCGGAGCCATGTAGAGGACTACCATGTTTAAAAACCTCGCCGCCACAGCCGTGGCCGCTTGTTGCATTTCGCTCGCACCGTCCGGTGCGTTTTCCCAAACCACCAGCCAGACCGCCGACGCCGGCAAGCCGCTCAAGATCGGCTTTGTCTATGTTGCACCGCTGACCGAGGCCGGCTGGGTGCGCCAGCACGAAGAAGGGCGCAAGGCGGTGCAGGCCGCCCTGGGCAAACGCGTGCAGACCACCTATGTGGAAGACGTGGCCGAGGGCGCGGATGCCGAGCGCGTGATCCGTGATCTGGCCGCCCAGGGCAACAGCCTGATCTTCACGCCCAGCTTTGGCTATATGGAGCCCACGCTCAAGGTGGCGCAGGAGTTTCCGGGCGTCAAGTTCGAGTCCATCACCGGCTACAAGACAGCACCCAATGTGGCCGTGGCCAACGCGCGCTATTACGAGGGCCGCTACCTGGCCGGTATTGCTGCCGGGCGCATGACGCAAACCCATCTGGCCGGCTATGTGGCGGGCTTTCCCATCCCCGAGGTGCTGCAGGGCATCAACGCCTTCACGCTGGGCATGCGCTCGGTGGACCCCAAGGCCGAGGTGAAAGTCGTGTGGCTGAACGCCTGGTTCGACCCGACGCGCGAGCGCGATGCCGCCATGACGCTGTTCAACCAGAACGTGGACGTGGTGAGCTTTCACACCGGGTCGACCGCCGTGATGGCCGCAGCGCAAGAGCGTGGCAAGCTGGCCATTGCCTACCACTCGGACATGCGCAGCATTGCACCCGATGCACAGATCCTGGCCGTTACCCACCGCTGGGGCGACTACTACACGGCGCGGGCCCAAGCCGTGCTGGACGGCAGCTGGAAATCCGGCGCGGTCTGGGGTGGTGTCAAGCAAGGCATGATCCGCGTCGGCGACTTCGGCCCCAAGGTGCCCAAAGCGGTGCAGGCCGAGGTGCTGAAGGCGCAGCAGGCTATTGGCACCGGGAAGCTGCACCCCTTCCACGCCGTGCAGGCGGTGCATGACAACGAAGGCCACGAAGTCATTGCCCCGGGCGAGACGCTCAGCGACGACAAGATCCTGGGCATGAACTGGCTGGTGGCCGGCGTGCAGGGCAAGATCAGCCACTGAGGTGGTTCCCCCCCGTGCAACGGATACGCCACAGCACATAGGCCTTATCTGCGCGCGGCTATAGCCCGCGCGCCTCTCTGCCATTAAGCTCATGCCCATGAAAGCCTATCGCGCCTCCCTGCTCTGGTTCGCCCCGCACACCGGGGGCGCGCCGCAGGCCCTTTTTGAAGAAGACGGCCTGCTGGTGGTCGGCCCCGATGCCGCCGGCCTGCAGGTGGTGCAGGCCATTGGCAGCTGGCGCGCGTTGTCGCTGCGCTTCGCCGACGTGCCGGTGCAGCACTGGCCCGGGCGCATCATTGCACCGGGCTTTGTGGACCTGCATGTGCACTTCCCGCAAACCAATGTCATCGGCTCGCCCGCCAGTGGTCTGCTGCCCTGGCTGGAGAACTACACCTTCCCCGAAGAAAAGCGCTTTGCCTCGATCGACTACAGCGCCGAGGCGGCCGGCTTCTTCATTGACGAGTTGCTGCGCAACGGCGTGACCACGGCGCTGGCCTTTGCCACCTCGCACACCACCTCGGTCAACGCCCTGTTTGCTGAAGCCCAGGCGCGCAGCCTGCGCCTGATCACCGGCCTGTGCCTGATGGACCGCAACGCACCGGCCGATCTGCTCAACCAGCAGTCGCCCGGCGGCCATGTGGACGCCACGCTGCAAAGCCTGCTCGACAGCGAGGCCCTGATCCACCACTGGCACGGCAAGGGCCGTCTGGGCTACGCCATCACGCCGCGCTTTGCGCCCACCAGCACCGATGCCCAGCTGCGCGGCGCCGGCGAGCTGGCTGCGCGCTATCCGGATGTCTGGATCCAGTCGCATGTGGCAGAAAACAAGGACGAGATTGCCTGGGTGGCAGCGTTGTTTCCCCAGTCACGCAGCTACCTGTCCACTTACGACGATTTCGGCCTGATGCGTGAACGTGCCGTCTATGCCCATTGCATCCATTTCGACGACGCAGACCGCGCCCTGATGCGCGACACGGGGGCCTGTGCGGCCATCAGCCCGACCAGCAACCTGTTTCTGGGCAGCGGCTTTTTTGACTATGCCGGGGCTGACCGCGTCGGCTTTGGCTACGGCCTGGCCAGCGATGTGGGCGGAGGCACCAGCTTCAGCCCCTTTCACACCATGCTGGCCGCGTACTACGTGGGGCGCGAGGGCCAGATCAACCACGGCCTGTCGCTGTCGCCGCAGCACCTGTGGTGGCAGCACACGGCCGGTGCCGGGCGCGTGCTGGGTGTCCAGGGCGCGCAGGGCCAGCCGGTGGTGGGCAATCTGCTGCCGGGTTGCGAGGCCGACTTTGTGGTGCTCAACCCCAAGGCCACGCCGCTGCTGGCGCGCAAGACGGCGCTGGCCTCCAGTCTGGACGAGCTGTTGTTCTCCATGATTGTGTTGGGCGATGACCGGCTGATCGAGCGCACCGTCATCTCCCAGGCCCAGGTGGTCTGAGATGAATATTTTTGATTCCATTGCTGCGCTGGCCGAGCGGCATCCGCAGCGCGTCGCGCTGGTCGCCGGCAACCAGGTGTTGAGCTTTCAGGCACTGGTGTTGACCACGGCCGCTGTGGCGCAGCGCTTTCGCGATGCTGGCGTGCAAAGCGGCGATGTGGTGCTGCTGCGCGGCACCGACTCCAGCACCTGCCTGCTGCTGACCCTGGCGCTGGCCAGGCTGGGTGCTGTCACCCTGGCCACCACGGTGCCGGGTGATCTGTCGGAGCTGATGCGGCGTTGCGGCGTAGCGTTTGTGGCCAGCGCGCAGCCCGGCGCTGCACTACCCGATTTACCGGCGGGCCTGCGCTGGCTGGACCTGGCCGCCCTGCTGGCACCGGTGCCGGCCACATCCACGGCCTTTCAAACCGTGTCGCTGCCGCCTTCCGCACCATGGCGCATTGCGCTCACTTCCGGTACCAGTGGCCGCTCCAAGGCCATGCTGTGGAGCCATGGTGCCTCGCTGGCCGCCTGGCAGAGCACCATAGAACCCTTCTCGCCGCTCACCGCGGCCGACCGCGTGCTGGTGTTTCTGGACGTTGCCATGGTCTATGCCATGCACCGCGTGCTGCGCATCCTCAGTGGCGGGGCCGCCGTGGTGCTGCCCTCGAATCCCGCGCCACAGGAGTTTGCGCGCTGCGTGGACCAGTACGGGGTGACGCAGGCCTTGACGGTGAATTCCCTCGCAGTGAGCCTGCTGGCGGCGCTGCAGGCGCAGGCCGGCCCGCCCGGCCTGCGCTTTCCCGGGCTGCAGTGTCTGGTGGTCGGCGGTGAGCCCCTGGCTGTGGCACTGCGCGAGGCCCTGACCGAGCGCGTTTGCAGCGCGCTGGTGCTGACCTATGGCACCTCGGAATGCGGCCCTATTGCCACGGCGGACGGTGACTTTTTGGCGACCCATCCGCGCGCTACCGGGCGATTGCTGCCGGGCACCGAGGTGCAGGTGCTGGACGCCCAGGGCCGTGCGCTGCCGCATGGGCAGTGGGGCGTATTGCGTGTGCGCACACCCGGCATGGCGTCGGCCTATCTGGGCGATGCCGGGCACAGCCGGCAGGTGTTTCGCGATGGCTGGTACCTGACCGGCGACACCGGCATGGTGGACGCGCAGGGCGTGGTGACACTGGGCTCACGCAGCGAGGACTGGCTGGCGCTGGACGGTGGCGCGCTGGACCCGCTGGTGCTGGAGGCGGTGATTGCTGAACTGCCCGGCGTGCAAGAGGTGGTGGTGTTTCTTGCGCACCAGTTGCAGCGGGCAGCCGGCGCGCTGCGCCAGGGGCCGGTGCTGGCAGCGCTGTATACGGCAACGCGGGCACTGGATGCCGACCAGGTGCGCCAGCATTGCGCCGCGCGTTTGCCGGCGCCGCAGGTTCCTGAATTTCTGGGCCAGATCAATGCCCTGCCGCGCACCGCCAACGGCAAGCTTTCGCGCCGGGACCTGGGCCAGCGCTTTCGTCTGGAGCCGGCCCAGGCTGCCGCACCGCAGGCCGGCCCGGCAGCGCCGTGAGCGGCCTGCTGCGGGCGCGCCGCGGTCTTGCAGCGGGCCTGGCCCTGCTGTGTTGGCTGGGACTGTCTTGCAGGGCCGGCGCACAAGAGCCAGCCACCATTCGCCTGGTGGTTTCTGCACCACCGGGCGGCACCATGGATGGCACAGCACGGCTGATAGCGCCGCTGCTGGCGCAGCGCCTGAAGACTACGGTGATCGTGGAGAACAGGCCCGGCGCCAACACCCGCATTACCAGTGAATGGGTGGCACGCAGCCCGGCCGATGGCAACACCCTGCTGATGGCGGGCGTGTCTGTTGCTACCAATGCATTGCTCTACCCATTGGGCTACGACCCCTTTCGCGACCTGCGTCCGGTAGTCCAGCTGACGCGCGAGCATCTGGTGCTGGCCGTGCGTGCCAACCTGCCAGCCGGCAACTTGGCAGAACTCGCTGCGCTGGCGCGCACCCAGGCGGGTGGATTGAACTGCGGTGCATCCCCAGGCGCTGCCGGTATCGGTTGCGCGTACTTCGGCCATGTGCTGGGTTCGCAGCTGGTCTCCATCCCCTACAGCGGCGTGGCGCCCATGGTCAACCAGCTGCTGGGTGGCCAGATTGACCTGGCTTTTATCCCGGCGGATTATGCGATGCAGCACGCGCCCACCGGCCGCATCCGCCTGCTGGCGGTGGCCTCTGAACACCGGCTGGAAGGCTCTTTGCGCGGGCTGGTACCACTGGCCGACAGTTGGCCCGGCTTCAGTCTGGAGGGCTTTTTGGGCGTGCTGGTGCAGGGTGGCACCGCACCGGCGCGCATCACCCATCTCAATGCGGCCTTCAACGCTGCACTGGCTGCCCCGGCCGTGCGCGAGAACCTGCGCTTGGCGCAGCAGGAGCCGGTCGGCGGCACGCCGGAACAGTTTGAGCGGGCCCTGCGCGAGCGCTTTCAGCACTACCAGCGCGTGATCGCCCTGACCGGCATGCAGGCGCCCTGAGGGGCTGCTTACAATCGACTCCAATTTAGGAGTTGAGCCCCATGAGCATCAAGAGCGACAAGTGGATCCGCCACATGGCCGAGACCACCGGAATGATTGAACCCTTCGAGCCCGGCCAGATCCGCCAGCGCGATGGCAACAAGATCATCTCCTACGGCACCAGCAGCTACGGCTACGACATCCGCTGCGCCCCCGAGTTCAAGGTGTTTACCAACATCCACAGCACCGTGGTCGACCCGAAGAACTTTGATGAAAAGAGCTTTGTCGACTTTCATGACGACGTCTGCATCATCCCGCCCAACAGCTTTGCCTTGGCCCGCACGCTGGAATACTTCCGCATTCCACGCAACGTGCTCACCATCTGTCTGGGCAAGAGCACCTACGCGCGCTGCGGCATCATCGTCAACGTCACCCCCTTCGAGCCCGAGTGGGAAGGCTATGTGACGCTGGAGTTCAGCAACACCACGCCGCTGCCGGCCAAAATTTACGCTGGCGAAGGCTGCGCCCAGGTGCT
>CANBTQ010000100.1 GCA_947372425.1 Comamonadaceae bacterium
AATCGGTGATTATTACGGCCAATGCTCGCAGTTGTGCGGCAAAGAGCACTCGTATATGCCCATCCATGTGAAGGTGGTGTCGGCGGAAGACTACACAAAGTGGGTCGCGGGCGAGCAAAAGAAAATGGCCGCCTTGGCTGACGACCCTAGTAAGGTCTGGACTTTGGACGACATCACCAAGCGCGGTGAAAAGGTTTACGCCCAAAATTGCGTAGCCTGCCATCAAGCCAATGGCAAGGGCGGCGGCGCGGTCAAGCCCCTGGACGGCGCAGCCGTGGTGCTGGATGCCGACAAGAGCAAGCAAATCCATGTGCTGCTGAACGGCCAGAACAATGGCGCCATGCCCTCCTGGAAGACGCTGAGCGACACCGACATTGCTGCGGTCATTACCTACACCAAGAACCATTGGTCCAACAAGACCGGCCAGCTGGTGCAGCCTGCCGAAGTGCTGGCCTTGCGCAAGTAAGCGCTCCAAGCCTTACCCGCAAGACCGCCCGTAAAGAATCGAAAACGAAGTTTCAGTGCAGACTGACTTGTACCCAAGTTGGTCGTAACTAAAAGGAAAAGAAAATGAGCGCAGTCCTAGGCCATCCCGAGCACGCCCATGAGCACCACGACGACCACCATGCCCCCACGGGCTGGCGCCGTTGGGTGTTCGCGACCAACCACAAGGACATCGGCACGCTGTACATGATGTTCAGCCTGACCATGCTGATGATTGGCGGCGTTCTGGCGCTGCTGATCCGCGCCGAGCTGTTCCAGCCCGGGCTGCAGTTTGTCAACCCCGAGTTGTTCAATTCCCTCACCACCATGCACGGCCTGATCATGGTGTTCGGCGCCATCATGCCGGGCTTTGTGGGCTTTGCGAACTGGATGATTCCGCTGCAGATCGGCGCGGCCGACATGGCCTTTGCCCGCATGAACAACTTCAGCTTCTGGCTGATGATTCCCGCTGGCGCCATGCTGGCCGGTTCCTTCTTCATGCCAGGTGGCGCACCCGCTGCCGGCTGGACGCTGTACGCACCGCTGACCCTGCAGATGGGCCCCTCCATGGACGCTGGCATTTTTGCCATGCACATCCTGGGCGCCTCATCGATCATGGGCTCGATCAACATCATCGTCACCATCCTGAACATGCGCGCCCCCGGCATGACACTGATGAAGATGCCCATGTTCGCCTGGACCTGGCTGATCACCGCCTACCTGCTGATCGCCGTGATGCCGGTGCTGGCCGGTGCCATCACCATGACGCTGACGGATCGCCACTTTGGCACCAGCTTCTTCAATCCCGCCGGTGGCGGCGACCCGGTGATGTACCAACACATCTTCTGGTTCTTCGGTCACCCCGAGGTCTACATCATGATCTTGCCGGCCTTCGGCATCATCAGCCAGATCGTGCCGGCCTTTGCCCGCAAGCGCCTATTTGGCTATGCATCCATGGTCTATGCCACCTCGTCGATTGCCATCCTGTCGTTCATCGTCTGGGCCCACCACATGTTCACCACCGGCATGCCGGTGACCGGCCAGCTGTTCTTCATGTACGCCACCATGCTGATCGCCGTGCCCACCGCCGTGAAGATCTTCAACTGGATTGCCACCATGTGGCGCGGCTCCATGACCTTTGAAACCCCCATGCTGTTTGCCGTGGGCTTCATCTTCGTGTTCACCATGGGCGGCTTTACCGGCCTGATGCTGGCCATGGCCCCCATCGACATCCAGTTGCAGGACACCTACTACGTGGTGGCACACTTCCACTACGTGCTGGTGGCCGGTTCGCTGTTTGCCATGTTTGCCGGCTACTACTACTGGTCGCCCAAATGGACCGGCGTGATGTACAACGAAACGCGCGGCAAGATCCATTTCTGGTGGTCGCTGATTGCCTTTAACGTCACCTTCTTCCCCATGCACTTCCTGGGTCTGGCCGGCATGCCGCGCCGCTATGCCGACTACCCTATGCAGTTTGCCGACTTCAATGCACTGGCTTCGGTGGGCGCTTTCTTCTTCGGTTTTGCCCAGGTCTATTTCATCTTCTTCATCGTCATCCCGACCATGCGCGGCAAGGGCGACAAAGCGCCGCAGCGCCCTTGGGAAGGTGCCGAAGGCCTGGAGTGGGAAGTTCCCTCTCCCGCACCCTTCCACACCTTTGAGACACCGCCCAAGCTGGACGCGACTGCGACCCGCGTAATCGGCTAAGACCATGGCACTCACAGCGGAACAAAAGAAGTCCAATCTGCGTCTGGGCCTGATCCTGGCCTCGGTGGCAGCCGTGTTTTTCATTGGCTTCATGGCCAAGATGATCATCCTGGGCCTGTAAGCCATGAACCTGCAGCGCCTGAACCGACAGATGCTGGGCAAACTGGCCGTGGTGACGGCCGGCATGTTCGCCTTCGGTTATGCGCTGGTGCCGCTGTACAAGTCGATTTGTGAGCTGACCGGCATCAATGTGCTGGCACTGGGGGAGCAGTCCATCCCGGGTGTCAAGGCCCGCTTGCCGGCCAACACCCAGGTGGATATGAGCCGCACCATCACGGTGGAATTTGATGCCAACTCGCGCGGTGTCTGGGACTTCAAGCCCGCCAAGCGCTCGGTGCAGGTGCACCCGGGCGAGCTGACCACGGTGATGTACGAGTTCCAGAATACGCAAAACCGCCGTATGGCAGCGCAGGCTATTCCCAGCTATGCACCGCAGCAGGCGCAAGCCCATTTCAACAAGGTGGAGTGTTTTTGCTTCAACCAGTACACGCTGGAGCCGGGCGAGAAAAAATCATGGCCGGTGGCCTTTGTGATCGACCCCAAGCTGGCCAAAGACGTGAACACCATCACCTTGTCGTACACGTTTTTTGAGGTGGGCAGCGGCACGCCGCCAGCACCGCTGGCTGCGGTCAAGGCCGCGCCCTTGCTGGGCCAGGGTTCGTGATGGCCGGTTCGCAGGGGAAGACGTCCATTGTGCGCAGCGTGAAGCTGGTGGCCTGGTCGATGTTGGGCATACGCAGTCGCAAGGGCTACCAGGAGGACCTGGAAAAGGTCAACCCGGTGCATGTGTTGCTGGTAGGGCTTGTCGCGGTGCTGCTGCTGGTGGTGTCGCTGATCGGATTGGTAAATTGGGTCGTGGCCAAGTAGGTCGGGCCCGTGGAATACGTCACAGAAGAATTTGAAGGAATGGAGCAGAAATGAGTTCAAGCACACACGGAACCACGCCGTACTACTTCGTACCCGGGCCTTCGCGGCATCCGGCCATGGCCGCACTGGGTCTGTTTTTTGTCATCCTGGGTGCAGGTCAATGGGTCAATGGTGTTGAGTGGGGCAAATACGCCCTGGCTTTCGGCATGGTCTGGTGGCTGGGTGTTCTGTACCAGTGGTTTGGTGATGCCATCTCTGAAAGCGTGAGCGGCCAGTACAGCCGCCGCATTGACGTCTCGTTTCGCTGGAGCATGAGCTGGTTCATCTTTTCCGAGGTCATGTTCTTCGGTGCCTTCTTCACAGCCCTGTGGTGGGCACGCTCCCACTCGGTGCCGGCCCTTGGCAGCCTGGACAACTCGCTGCTGTGGCCCGGCTTCAAGGCGATCTGGCCCAGTATGGCTGCCGGCGTGACGGCATCGCCTGCCGGCACCATCGAGCCCTTCACCACCATGGGCCCCTGGCCGCTGCCCACCATCAACACGGCCCTGCTGTTGACCTCCGGCGTGACCCTGACGATTGCCCACCATGCCTTGCTGGTGAACAACCGCAGCCGCACCATTGCCTTCATGTGGGTCACGGTGCTGCTGGGCGCCACCTTCCTGTGCGTACAGGGCTTTGAGTACCACGAGGCCTATACCGAGTTCAACCTCAAGCTGAGCTCCGGTGTCTATGGCTCCACCTTTTTCATGCTGACCGGTTTCCACGGTTTCCACGTGCTGGTCGGCATGCTGATGCTGCTGTTCATCACCCTGCGCCTGCAGAAGGGCCATTTCAGCGCGGACAACCATTTCGGCTTTGAGGGCGCAGCCTGGTACTGGCACTTCGTGGACGTGGTCTGGCTTGGTCTCTACATTCTGGTGTACTGGATGTAGCGTTCGCTTCACCCAGCAAAAAAGGCACCGCTTGCGGTGCCTTTTTTGCTGGGTGGCGGTATTTGCCCGCGCCGGTTATTGGCCGGCAGCAATACCGGTAGGATGGATCCAGCCCATTTTCCAGGACAACAGAATGCACAGAAACAGCAACACCGAAAAGCCAACCCGCAGGGCCAGTGCGCGTGCCATGCGTTTGGATTTTTCAGGTGCCTGTGCATCGCCACCGCGCAGCATGAAGAACAAGGCTGTGGCCAGACTGGCAATGATGGCCAGGAATGCAAGTGCGACAAGGTATGACATGGACAGGATTATCCCGTGAATGCCCGTTCGCGTTGGCTTCTGATTACGCTGCTAACCCTGCTGGGCATGGCCGTCACCATCGCCCTGGGTCGCTGGCAACTCGGCCGGGCTGCCGAGAAGGAGGCGCTGCAGGCCAGCATGGACGCGCAAAGCAGCAAACATCCGGTGGATGCGGCAGCGCTGTTGGCCAGCAGCAATCCGGCCAGTCTGGTGCACCTGCCTGCTACTTTGCGCGGTCAGTGGCTGGCCAGCCAAACGGTTTACCTGGACAACCGGCAGATGCATGCCAAGGTCGGCTTCTTTGCCGTGACGCCGCTGCGACTCGAGGCCAGCGAGCAAGTCGTCCTGGTGCAGCGCGGCTGGGTGGCGCGCAATTTTGAAGAGCGCGACAAAGTGCCAGCCATCACGACGCCGGATGGCGTCGTCGTGGTCCAAGGGCGCATGGCCCCGCTGCCCGGCAAGCTATTTGAACTGGGACGGCCCTCGGTCGCGGCGATACGGCAAAATCTCGACCTGGAGCAGTTGCGGCAGCAAATCCATGCGCCGGTATTGCCCGTCATCCTGGTGCAAACCGGGCCGGCCAGCGAAGGTCTGCAGCGTGATTGGCCCGCCATCAATCTGGGTGTAGAGAAGCACTACGGATATGCCCTGCAGTGGTTTGGCATGGCGGCCCTGCTGGCCCTGTTGTACCTCTGGCACCAGATTTTCAAACCCTATTACCTGCTACCCAAGGATTCCAAGCCCCATGCATAGCGACCGCCCGCAAGACGACGAGCCCCTGGGCCTGACCGTGTATTCCATGCCCACTGCAGCGCAAATTGCAGCCGACCCCGTCGCCCGCACCCGCGTAGGCCGCTGGAAGATGGCCCTGGTGCTGCTGATCTGCGCGGCACCGGTGGTGGCCTCGTATTTCACATACTACGTAGTGCGCCCCGAGGGCCGGCGCAACTACGGCGATCTGATTGATCCGCAGCGCCCCTTGCCTGACCTGACGGCCACCACCCTGGACGGCCGCAGTGTCAACCTGCGCACGCTCAAGGACCAGTGGCTGCTGGTCAGCGTGGCGGGCGGTGCCTGCGATGCTGCGTGCGCCAACCACCTGTATTTCCAGCGCCAGTTGCGCGAGGGCCTGGGCAAGGACAAGGACCGCATGGACCGGGTCTGGCTGGTGGATGATGCGGCGCCGGTGGCCGATTCGCTGCAGCCTGGCCTGCGGGATGCAACCGTCTTGCGGGTGCCCCGGGAAGCCCTGGCGCAATGGCTGTCGCCGCAGGCAGGTCAGCAACTGGAAGACCATCTGTACGTGGTCGATCCGATGGGCAACTGGATGATGCGCTTCGCCCCCGGCGTTGATCTGAAGAGCGCGCCG
Source organism: Comamonadaceae bacterium (assembly GCA_947372425.1). Classification (GTDB taxonomy): domain Bacteria; phylum Pseudomonadota; class Gammaproteobacteria; order Burkholderiales; family Burkholderiaceae_C; genus Allorhodoferax. Next base: position 5,722 of record CANBTQ010000100.1, read on the forward strand.
AAGATCAAGAAAGACCTGGAGCGCCTGATGCGCGGATCCGAAGCTTGGGACCAGGCTGGCCGCCCCTGAACCTTGATGCAAGTCCCGCTGTACAACCTGTCTCCCCTGCTGGTCATCATGGCCTTCGGGCTGTTGCTGGCCATCGCTCCGGTGCTCTGGGTATTCAAACGCCAGAGCGGGATGCTGCCCGGCGCGCGCCTGCAGGCCCTGACGGTGTTGACCCTGTTTCTGACTATGGACCTGGTGTTGTTTGGCGCCTTTACCCGCCTGACCGACAGCGGCCTGGGCTGCCCCGACTGGCCCGGTTGCTACGGTGAAGCCAGCCCCCTGGCCGCCCACGCGCCCATCAGCGCGGCACAGGCTGCGATGCCCAGCGGCCCGGTCACCGTGTCCAAGGCCTGGGTGGAGATGGTGCACCGCTATCTGGCCACGGGCGTGGGTGCACTCATCACCCTGCTGATGGTGGCGTCCTGGCTGGGTTTCAAAAAGACCACCCGGGCACGCAGTGCGGCCGACTGGCTGCCCACGCTCACATTCGTCTGGGTTTGCGTGCAGGGCGCCTTTGGTGCGCTCACCGTGACCATGAAATTGTTTCCGGCCATCGTCTCCCTGCATCTGCTGGGTGCCTACCTGCTGCTGGTGTTGCTGACCCTGCAGGCACTGCATGCGGGGGCCTTGCGCACGGCCGGCCCGGAACAGCGTGGCGCTTTTTCAACCGTCCGGGCGCTCCGGCCGGCGCCTGCCACGCCGACAGTCTGGCTTGCCGCAGCCCTGGGCCTGCTGGTGCTGCAGGCGGCCTCCGGCGCCTGGGTCAGTACCAACTATGCCGTGTTGGCCTGCAGCGAATTCCCGCAATGCCAGGGTCAGTGGTGGCCGGCCATGGACTTTGCGCACGGCTTTGCGCTGTGGCGCCCCTTGGGCGAAAACGCGGATGGCACGGTGCTGAGCTTTCAGGCCATGACCGCCATCCACGTGGCGCACCGGCTGCTGGCGATGGTGACCCTGAGCGTGCTGGCGCTGTTGGCCTGGCGCTTGCGCCAAACCCCGTCTGTTCAAACCCAGGCCCGTTGGCTTGGCGGCCTGGTGCTCTTGCAGCTGGCCACCGGCCTGAGCAATGTGGTGCTGGGCTGGCCTATGGCCGCAGCGATTTTGCACACCGGCGGCGCGGCCGCCCTGGTGGCGGTACTGGTGTGGCTGCTGGCCACCCCGCGCAATGTATGACCGAGACCCTATCCATGATCAATATGACGGTGCTGCGCCAGTTCTACGCGCTGACCAAACCCCGCGTGATTCAACTCATCGTGTTCTGTGCCCTGATCGGCATGGTGCTGGCGGTACCCGGCCTGCCCAGCGGCGCCGACGTGCGGCTGGCACTCATCGCCTGCCTGGGCATTTACCTGGTGTCGGCCGCGGCCGCAGCCTTTAACTGCATCGTGGAAAAGGGCATTGATGCCAAGATGAAGCGCACCTCCTGGCGGCCCACGGCGCGCGGCCAGTTGAGCGACACCCAGACCCTGATCTTTTCCGGTCTGCTGTGCGCGGCCGGCTCTGCCGTGCTGTACTTCTGGGTCAACCCCTTGACCATGTGGCTGACCTTTGCCACCTTTGTCGGCTATGCCGTGGTCTACACCGTGATCCTCAAGCCGCTCACGCCGCAGAACATCGTCATCGGCGGTGCATCCGGTGCCATGCCACCGGTGCTGGGCTGGGCGGCCATGACGGGCGATGTAGGGCCCGAGGCCATCATCCTGTTCCTGATCATCTTTTTGTGGACACCGCCGCACTTCTGGGCGCTGGCGCTGTACCGCGTGGAGGACTATCGCAAGTCCGGCCTGCCCATGCTGCCGGTGACCCACGGCAGCGACTTCACGCGCCTGCACATTCTGCTCTACACCTTTGTGCTGTTTGCCGCCTGCCTGCTGCCCTTTGTCTACGGTATGAGCAGCTGGCTGTACCTGGTGGTGGCGGTGGTCCTGAGCGTGGGCTTCAGCTGGTATGGCTGGAAGCTGCTGCGCAATTATTCCGACGAGCTGGCGCGCAAGACCTTCCGCTTTTCGCTGATCCACCTGAGTGCGCTGTTTGCGGCGCTACTATTGGACCACTACCTTTTCTGAGCCCAACCGATGACCGCCCTGTACAAACGACAAACCCTGCAACGCCTGGCTGCCTGTGCCCTGTTGGCGGGCTCTGCCGTGCTGCTGGGTGCCTGCTCCGAATCCAAAGCCAGTTTCAGTTCGGTGGACATCACCGGTGCCGATTACGCCAAGGGTTTTGAGCTGACCGACCACAACGGCAAGGTGCGGCACCTGACCGATTTCAATGGCAAGGTGGTGCTGATGTTCTTCGGCTACACCCAGTGCCCGGACGTCTGCCCCACCACCATGACCGAGATGCTGGAAATCAAAAAGGCGCTGGGCGCGGACGGCGAGCGCCTGCAGGTGCTGTTTGTCACGGTGGACCCGGAGCGCGACACGCCCGCGCTGCTCAAGGCCTATATGGAAAACTTTGATCCGTCCTTTCTGGCGCTGCGCACCACGGCCGAAAAGCTGGTCGAGCTGGCCAAGGACTACAAGATCTACTACAAGAAAGCCGAAGGCAAAACCCCCACCAGCTACAGCATGGACCATTCGGCCGGCAGCTACCTCTACGACCCCAAGGGCCAGTTGCGCCTGTTCACCCGCTACGGCAGCCCCAAAGAGGCGCTGACCAAGGACATCCAGACCCTGCTCCAGGGCGCCTGAGCCCGGCCACGGCTTAGCGACTGCCAGCCGCATGCATCCGACTGGCTACAGTTCCAGGGTCAGCCGGCCGCCTGCGGCCGGCGCTTCATTTTGCATCCAGCTGTTTTGCCCGGGCAGGTAGAGATAAAGAGTCCATGCCGCCTTGTGCAGATTGAAGTTCAGTTCCAGCGTGGCGCCGTAGAGCGTGCGCGACAAGCCGTCGTTGTAGCGAATGCCTTCGGCGTAAGCGCAGGACAGGGCCAACTGGGCGGGTGGCAGATTCTCGGCAAGGCGCAGGGCCAGGCTGATCGTGGCCTTGGCGCTCCAGCCCTTGTCCGCCAGACTTTGCGTGCGAAAAACACCGTCCACGGCCAGGGGTGAGGCCATGGCAAATTCAACACCGGGAAACAGACCGACCGGGCTGTAGAAATACTGGCCGACGAGGTTCAGGCTGAGGTCACGCGGTCCAAACGGAAGCGGCCTTGCATACACGGCCCATGCCTGCCAGCGCTCAAATTGCGCATGGGCTGCACTCGGGTCGTCCACACCCAGGGCGCTGTCGTCGTTGGCGCCACAGCAGCGCAGCCCGCTGCTGTAGCCCAGATTCGCCACCCACACCGTGCCGTCCCGGTTCAGGTGCTTCAGGTTGCCTTCCAGGTTCAGCAGCGAGAGCTTGGGCGACAGGCTGCGCAGCCCAACGCCCAGGTAGGTGGCGGCAATGTCCTTGTTCTGCCAGTCGAGTGACAGGTTGAAGGCAGACTGGCTGTTGCGGTAGAGGGTGTGCTTCCAGCCCACGCGGTAGTCCTGCTCGTCACTGCGCAGTGTGGATGTGCTGTCGCCGGAGCGCACCGGCGTCAGCGTACTCGACTGGCTGGTGGACAGCGAAAACAGATGGCTTCCCCATGGCACATCCAAATCAAGCCCGACAGTCTGGGCACTGCCACCGGGCAGGTCCGAATAGAGCGCGCTCACCCCCCAGCGCTCCTGCAGGCCCAGGGTATTTTCCACCTCCAGGCTGTTGGCCCAGGTGTTCAGGTCGCGGCGCAGGTTGAGGCTGCTCAGGAGGTGTGTTGCCGGGCCCTCCTGGTTGCTCACGACAAGCCCGGCCGTACGCAAGGCGGTATCCGGGTTGATATCCAGGTGCACCTTGTTGCGCCGCAAGCGGCCCATCAGCTCAACCACCCCGTCCAGGGCAGACAGTCGCAGCGGTT
>CANBTQ010000101.1 GCA_947372425.1 Comamonadaceae bacterium
GTGGTGACGATTATTGCGGGCCATGTGTTTGTGCCCTCGATTGCCGCCGATCCGGTGGCCAAGACCGATTTCGTGCCCGGTCTGGCCTATTACTCGATCGGCTTTCTGATCTTCCTGGGCGTGCTCTGGTTCGGCCTGGAAAACAAGCGTTTCAAGGGCCCGCCGGTGGGTGACGAAATTGCCAAACGCCAGGCTGCCATTGCCGCGCAGGAGAAGGCGCTGGAACAAGGCTGATAGCCGGCTTGCACAATGAAGAAAGCGGCCTGCGGGCCGCTTTTTTTGGGTCCAGGCTGGGGTCATTCAGGTTGCCGCAATCGCACCACGCGGTGCGCGGTCTGCCTACAATGAACTTTGAACTTTTTGCTCACCAGATAAAACCATGTCACTCGTCAAGGGCGCTCACCAGCTTTGGTACGGACCCGACCTGGTCCATGTCCACGGCCGGCGCGAACGCCGCGCCCTGATGCTGGGCAGTGCCTTCATCTTCGTGATGGGCCTTGCCTGGGGTGCTTATTTCTGTGTCCAGGGCAACTGGCCTCTGGTGGCGCTGGACCTGATGCTGATTGGTACCGGCGTGTCCTGCGCCGTGCTGATCTGGCACAAGCAGGTTCACCGCGCTGCGATCGTGATGTTCACCTTGCTGCTGTTCATCGTGTGCGTGATCAGCTGGGTATTTGACTGCCCCACGCCCCAGTCTACGCGCACCACCCATTTGTACCTGCTGCCACTGGGCGTGGCCGCGTTGATGACCTTCCGGGATTCCGGCGTCTGGTTGCGCCATGGTGTGTCGGCGGGCTGCCTGATTGCTTTTGCGGTGTTGTCGGTCAGCCAGGGTTCGCCCATGCCCGAATACGCCCTGCCCGAGCAGGTCCGGGCGCTGGGAGCCTGGATACAGACAAGCGCTGCGATGGGCATGCTGTACGGCATGTTGCACGTGATGCAGAACGACGCCACCGTGCGCTCGGTCATGGAGCAGGAACTGCAGCTGGCCCTGGATCAGGGCCAGTTTCAGCTGCACTACCAGCCGCAGCTGGACTCGCGCGGCCGCGTCATTGCGGCCGAGGCGCTGATCCGCTGGAACCATCCACAGCGCGGTTTTATTCCACCGGACAAATTCATTGCCGTGGCAGAGCAGTCCGGCCTGATTCTGCCGATCGGCCTGTGGGTGATGCAGACGGCCTGTGCGCAGCTGCGCACCTGGTCCATGCAAGCGCAGACGCGGAATTTGCGCCTGGCCGTGAACATCAGCCAGTTGCAGTTCCGGCAAAAGGAATTTGTCGGCCAGGTGATGCGCCTGATCGACCAGCATGGCGTCAACGCCAAGCTGCTGGAGCTGGAACTGACCGAGTCCATGCTGGTGCAGGACCTGCCCGACATCATTGAAAAAATGACCGCCATACGCGCCCGCGGCGTGAGCTTTTCGCTGGACGACTTTGGCACCGGTTACTCCTCGCTGAATCACCTGAAACGCCTGCCGCTCAACCAGCTCAAGATTGACCAGTCCTTTGTGCGCGATGTGCTCACTGATGCCAATGACGCCTCGATTGCCCGCACCGTGGTGGCGCTGGGCCACAACCTGGGCCTGACGGTGATTGCCGAGGGCGTGGAGTCGGAAGCGCAGCGGGCCTTTCTGGCGGCCTGTGGTTGCGAGTTTTTTCAGGGCTACCTGTTCAGCCCGGCGTTGCCGGCCGAAGCCTTCCTTGCCTATGTGCAGGCCAATGGCAGCGCGGCCTGAATAGCGGCCGTCAGGCGTTCAGCCGGTTCAGGTCGTGGTCTTTGTCGGGCCGCTGCGAGGGGTCCACATGGGTCATCAGGTCGAGCACGCGGTGGCGCTGCATCACGGCCTGGCGCGCGGCCACGGCAATGTTGTGGCCGGCCTCCACGGTGAGCGTGGCGTCCACTTCCAGGTGTGCATCCACCACCACCATGTCGCCCATCTTGCGGGTGCGCACATCGTGCACGCCCAGCACGCCGGGTGAGGCGGTAAGCGTGTCGCGTATGGCTTGCACCTCGGCCTCGTCCAGGCCGCGGTCCATCAGGTCGTGCAGCGCATCCCAGCCAAAGCTCCAGCCCATCCTGCCCACCATAAAGCCCACAATCAGCGCGGCAATCGGGTCCAGCAGCGGATAGCCCATGAGGTTGCCGATCAGGCCGATGCTGACCACCAGCGAGGACGCCGCATCCGAGCGTGCGTGCCAGGCATTGGCCACCAGCATGCTGGACTTGACCGCCTTGGCCACGCGCAGCATGTAGCGAAACAGCAGCTCTTTGGAGGCAATGGCCCCCAGCGCCACCCAGAGTGCGGTGGTGTGCGCCGTGGGGATGGAGCCGGGCGACTCCAGCTTTTGCAGCGCCGACCAGACCATGCCCACACCCACGCCCAGCAGCAGCACGCCCAGGGCCAGCGAGGCGGCTGTCTCAAAGCGGTGGTGGCCATAGGGGTGGTCTTCGTCGGCGTCCTTCTTGGCATGGTGGCCGGCAAACAGCACCACAAAGTCGGCCACCAGATCCGACAGCGAATGGATGCCGTCGGCAATCAGGCCTTGCGACTTGGCCAGCACGCCCACCACGATCTGGGTGCTGGACAGCACCACGTTCACCACCACGCTGACCCAGGTGCTGCGGGTGGCTGCAGCCGCGCGTTCGGCCGGCGTGTGCGTAGCGTGTTCGGAGGTGTCGTCTTGGTCGGTAAAGTTCATGGCGGTTGGTATCGGTTGTTCCGGTTGTCCGGGGGCTATTGTTGCAGGACTGTTGCAGTGCAGTATTGGAAGCCTGCCGGCTTATGCGCCACTTAACAGGCGGGCTATGGGCGCGGTTTGTTCACAAAGCCGATCTCCAGCCCCGACTCCGTCACGGTAATACCGCCCGGTTGCAAACCCATGACATCGGCCAGTGCCAGGTCCTTGGGCTGCAACTGGTGCAGCACCACCTCCAGCAGACTCTGCTCGGCCAGCACCGTTGCATAGTGGTTGAGCCAGGCCACCACGCCGGGCTGCAGGGTGGGAAATTGCAGGCGCTGCAGGCGCAACTGGGTGGCGCGAATGGTGCGGTCGGCCGCTTCATAGCGCAGGCCGAACTCCAGCGCGAATTGCCCGGCGTGGCTGCGCTCCAGTGCCGGGCCTGCGGCCTGTACCGCCAGCGTGGCGCGCAGGCGGTTGGCTTGCGGCTGCAACTCCAGCCGGGGCGATTGCAGCTCCAGATCCAGCACACCGGGCACCGGGTAGCGCAGCGGAAAACGCTGCGCCAGCGCCGTTTGCAGCTGCTCCTGCGACACGGTGTAGCGGGGTGGGGCCGCAGCGGTGGACTCGCTGTCCGGTGCGCGGCTTTGCGCCAGCGCCGGCAGTGCCAGCAACAGCGCGGCAACCATAAACAATCTGCGAAACATGCGTGCCCTCCTTGGCCTGCCCATTGTGCGCCGCCGGCCAGGGCACACCGTGCGCAGGGCCACACAGCCCGCATCTCCACGGCACGCGCTAGCATGCAGCCATGGACCTGTTTGATGACCTGCCCGCCCTGCCCGAGACCGTGGCACTGGCGCCCGGCGCCGTGCTGCTGCGTGCCTACGCCTGCGAGCAGGCCGCCACGCTGCTGCAGGCCACCGAAGCCGTGCTGGCGCAGGTGCCGCTGCGCCACATGCAGACGCCCGGCGGCCACACCATGTCGGTGGCCACGGCCAGTTGTGGCGCGCTGGGCTGGGTGTCGGATGCCCAGGGCTACCGCTATGCGGCACACGATCCGCAGTCCGGCCGGCCCTGGCCCGCCATGCCGGCATGTTTGGTGGAACTGGCACAGCGTGCAGCTGCCGAGGCAGGCTATGCCGATTTCCAGCCCGAGGCCTGCCTGATCAACCAGTATGTGCCCGGTGCCAAGCTCTCGCTGCACCAGGACCGCGACGAGAAAGACCTGGGCGCACCCATCGTCTCGCTGTCACTTGGCCTGCCGGCCATTTTTCTGTTTGGCGGCAGCAAGCGCAGCCAGCGTCCCCAGCGCTACCGGCTGGCGCATGGCGATGTGGTGGTCTGGGGTGGGCCGGCACGCCTGGCCTTTCATGGCGTGGCGCCACTGGAGGAGGGCGATCATGCGCTACTGGGGCGCAGGCGCATCAATCTGACCTTCCGGCGGGTGCGCAATCCGGCGCCGGGCCGCCCCAAGCCGGATTAGACCCTGGCAGCGCAGCACACGCTGTGATGCGCGTGGGGGCTTTAGCCAGCCAGCGCGCGCAGCCGCAGATGCGCCGCGTCTTCCAGATCCATGCGCACGCTGTTCTTGGCGTTCAGGTAATGGCTGGTGAACACATCCAGATAGGCGCTGAGCGTGTCGGCTGCATGCGGCTCACCGGCCAGCTCCAGGCACAGCGCCGCCACCTCCGAGGTGCATAAATGGTCGTCGCGTTTGGAGCGGCGCAAGCGGTAGTTGGAGAGTTGCTCGGGCTGCAGGCTCAGCACCGGCAGATGGTCCAGGTAGGGGCTCTTGCGGAACATCTTGCGCGCCTCCGACCAGGTGGCATCCAGCAGCACAAACAGGGGGCGCTTGCCGGCTACCGGTACGACTTCTGTCACCACGCGTTCGGCGTCTTCCACGTATTCGCCGGGGAACACCACATAGGGCTGCCACTGCGGATCGGCCAGCATCTCCAACAGGGCCGGGTCCACGGCCGTGCGGGCCCAACCAAAGGCTTCTGTGTCGGCCACCATGTCGGCAATCAGCCAGCCGGTGTTGCTGGGCTTGAGCGGCTCGATGTCGCACATGATCAGGCACACCCCCGCCTGTGTGGGCACGCTGGGCCGCAACGCGCACAGGCAGTGGCTGTGCATGACGCGGCAACCCGTGCAACGCTCCTTGCGCGAGCCGCGGGCGATAAAGGGCTTGAGGCTGCGCGCCAGCCGTGTGGCGCGCAGGCGCGCCACGGCATGCAGGGCGAGGCGGGAGACGGCGTGAACGGGGGTGTTCTGCGGGCTATTCAGATCGGGTTGCAGGGCGGTAGCGGGTTGAATGGGCATGGGGGATTTTGCGCGATACGGCTGGGGCAGGCTGAGGGTATGAAAGTTTTGCGGACAGGGTTGAGCCGTATAGCGGGCTGATTCTCTGCCCGCTTGAGTCATACGCCAAAGTTTGGGCGTTCAAATCCACTTCTTCAGCGAAGGACTCCAGTTCGCTTTTGCGCCGCTTTGTGCCGCCGCCGCCACGGTCATCGGCCAAAGCAATTGGTCGAGCAACGCAACCGTTTCTGCCAGGGAGTCAGCGGCGATGCCGTTCTTGTTCAGAAAAGCCTGCCACTGGCGCACCTTCGTGGCATCTTCACTGAACTGCTGGGTCAGCGCCAATGGGCGCGCGATTGGAAGGGCCGTGTTCCTTCTGGCAAACGTGGCGGCAATGGCGCTCGCCAAGATAGCGCCGTCCAATTCCGTGCGACGGCCAATCACAGCCAGATCATAGAAGTCTTTCATGCGGCTATTGGCTTGGCCCAGCATCACCATGGCCTGGTACTTTTCGGCGATCACGGTGTAAACCGGATAGACCCGCAACACCGGAGCCTGAGAATCCTGCAACAGCGTTGGGAAGGTGACCGTTTGGGCTTCGGGCGTGACGGCATCACCAAAGCCCACGTCGACCTGCAGAGCGCAGCGTGCAGAACCGATGCGTGCCGCAAGTTGGATGCGTGTGCCACCGTAAGCGGTGTCTTCCCGGATCGCATCTGCACGCACGGACTCGGAATCAAAAACGATGCCATCGCCCAAATCCATGGCCGCTATGTCCCGAAAGGTGGCGACCAGCGTGTCGACATCATCAGAACCAAAGCTCAGCAAGTCCGCGTCCCCCGTAGGTCGGTGCGGTTCGTCGTACCACAGCGCAAACAGCAAAGCTCCCTTGAGTAGAAACCGGTCAGCATGTGGCGAGAGGCTGACGCGGCACAACAGGCGCTCCAGTGCAAAGCGGTTCAGCAGGAGGCTGTAATCGTCGCCCCGTGTCTTTGCCAAAACCAGCAACCGGGCAAGGATGGATGCGGGGAGATTACTGCTCATGCCGCAACGCTCTCCAGATAGGGCCGCATGACTTTTTCAACCCGGTTGATCCTGGCAAAGTGGTGGACTTCATCCATGGTTATCTTGCGCTTGCGCCATGCGTCCTTGAGGGCTTCCAGCGCCACGTCGAGGCCTATCTTGTTACGGAATTTGAAGCAGTCGGTCACCGTCTTGGCAACGCTGTAGACCCGGATGGGTGCGCCGTGCTGCGTCACGGTTTCAATACCCTCGCTATAGGCGGCACCACGTAGGCGGGTGATACGAAGCGTGGGGTAGCCAGGCGCCGGGGCTTGGGTGCCCTCCGGCAGTGCGATCCAAAGTTCATGTGGCAGCTGCGTGCCAACTTCGTGGAATTGCAGCGCGGACAGCAGGCATAGCACCGCCTTCGGCACGCGTTTGCAAATCTCCTGTGCGGCTTGGTGCTCTACGACTTCGGCGTCGGGCAGGCTATACAGGCCGCGGGCCACCCGTAACAGCTTGCCTGCTTGCTGAAGACTGAGCAGGAGTTGCGGCGACCAGCCTTGCTGCCGCACATCCGCAGCGCCAAGCACTCGCAGGTGCCGGGCCAGTTCAAGGATGTGGTCTGACTGGTTCATTGGTTGGAGTTTAATATTCACATTACTTGTTTGCAAGTGATGCGGTTTTTAAAAATCACCGCCGGCCCATACCCCGCACCGGTTAAAACGCCCGCTTCATCTGGTAGTCGGCATCAAGCTTTTGCTCCAACCGCTCGGCCAGTCGACGTTCGCCGGCACAGTCAAAAGCGGCCGAGCCAATTGCGGGGATGCGTGTTGCCACAGTTAGCGGTAGCCTGCGACTGAGGCTGCTCGGTTGAATTCCCCCTGGTTGTCCGGGGAGGGCTGACGTGTTCGCGCATTCATACTCTCCTGATCGATATCGAAGACCCGGGCATGAGCCAAGGCGCAATTCCAACAACGTTTGGGAAATCGGCGACGCAGGATTGAGCTGAAGGACAAGCCTTGCGTGCGTATGAATTATTTTTGTACCCGCAAAGGCGGTGTGCGCTCGTGGCGACTTGATCGTCTAATGCAACACAAGGTCAGCACCTTTGGGGCACCCATGCTTATCTGCACGGGTGCCCAGGGGCGCGGTAAACCACTGTGGCTTATGCGGTCAGGTGCTTGCCCGCAATCCCCGCCAGCTCAAACATGGTCACCTGCGGCTTGCCGAACACGGCCAGCAGTTTGGCGTCGGCGTTGATGCTGCGCTTGTCCTTGGCGTCCTGCAGGCCGTGTTCCTTGATGTAGTCCCACAGCTTCTTGATGACCTGGGTGCGCGCCACCGGTTCGGCGCCGATCACGGCAGCCAGTGCGGTGCTGGGCGTCATGCCGGAGGCGGCCGTGGTCTTGCGCGGGGCCTTGGGCTTGGCCACTTTGACGGCAGCGGATTTGGCTGCTGCCGTCTTCTTGGCCGGAGCTTTCTTCGCTGCAGCACCGGTGGTCTTGGCGGCAGTCTTGCCCGCAGCGGCCGGGCGTGCCGCTGCTGTCTTGCGCGGCGGGAACTTGCTGGGCGCAAATTCAAAGTTCACCTTGCCGGCCTCGGCATCCCAGGCCAGCATGGCCTTGAAGGCGCGGCGCGTGCGCATGGAGACAAACTTGTCCAGCAAATCGGTCTTGCCGGTGGCCAGCAGCTTTTGCATTTGCGCGCGCTCAATCGGCTGCTGCAGGATGATCTGGCCGCTTTTGAAGTCGCAGCTCGGGGTGGCTTGCTCCATGGTCGGAACCGAGCGGTTGCAGACGTAGTTTTTGCCGTGCTCGTATACCGAGCCGCCGTTGGCGTCGCCCGCACCGGCACCGCACTTGGGGCACGGGCCCAGCGTCTCCTGCGCCGAGAAGTCGATCAGCTCGCCGCTTTCCTCGCCGGCCTTGTCGTCGCCAAAGTCAAACTCCAGCTTGTAGTTTTTGGTCTCGTCGTCGAACTTGATGACCATCTCGGCGGTAAAGGGCCAGCCGGCCTTGGAGCGGAAACCGTCCAGCGGGCCTATGTGCTTGGTCGCCAGAAACTGTTCCACCTCGGCCTGCTCAAAGGTGCGCCCGGCCGGTGACTTGCCAAACGAGAAGCCGCAGCCTTCTTCGGCACCGGTCTTGCCGGTGCAGGTGTAGCGGCGGTAGTTTTCTTTCACGATGCCGCCGCAGTTGGGGCAGGGTGCGGCCAGCGTGGCGTAGTCGCCGGGGATGGTGTCGCGGTCGTATTCCTTGGCCTTCTTGACCATGCGCTCGGTCATGGCGGCAATCTCGGCCATGAAGGTCTCGCGGCGCAGTTTGCCCTGCTCCATTTGCGCCAGTTTGTATTCCCACTCGCCGGTCAGCTCGGCCTTGGAGAGTTCTTCCACGCCCAGGCCGCGCAACAGCGTCATCAGCTGGAAGGCCTTGGCCGTGGGGATCAGCTCGCGGCCTTCGCGCAGCATGTATTTTTCGGCCACCAAGCCTTCGATGATGGAGGAGCGGGTGGCGGGTGTGCCCAGGCCCTTTTCCTGCATGGCTTCGCGCAGTTCGTCGTCTTCCACCGTTTTGCCCGCGCCTTCCATGGCGCCCAGCAGCGTGGCTTCGGAGTAGCGGGCCGGCGGCTTGGTCTTCAGGCCCTTGGGGTCGACCGGGTTGCCATGCACCTTTTCTCCTGCCTGCACCGGCACCAGGTTCTGGCCCTTGTCGCCGTCCTTGGCGTCGGTTACTTCTTCAGCGGCTTCCTTGCCGTAAATGGCCAGCCAGCCCGGCTTGACCAGCACCTTGCCTTCGGTCTTGAAGTTGTGGCTGACGGCCGGCGTTGCCACGGTCGTGATGCGTGTGGTCACCTGGTATTCAGCGCTGGGGAAGAACACGGCCAGGAAGCGTTTCACCACCAGGTCGTAAATCTTCTGCTCGGCCTCAGACAGTCCACTGGGAGCCTGCAGCGTGGGGATGATGGCAAAGTGGTCGCTGACCTTGGCGTTGTCGAACACGCGCTTGGTGGGCTTGATGTAGTTGTTGTTCAGCGCGGTAAGCGCGTGCGGTGCCAGGTGGCGCATGCCACTGTCGGCCAGCATCTCGAAAGTGCTTTTCACCACCGGAACATAGTCTTCGGGCAGGTTGCGCGAATCGGTACGCGGGTAGGTCAGGGCCTTGTGGCGCTCGTAAAGAGACTGGGCAATCGACAGCGTGGTCTTGGCGGTGTAGCCGAACTTGCCGTTGGCCTCGCGCTGCAGGCTGGTCAGGTCAAACAGCAGGGGCGAGGCCTGGCTGGTGGGTTTGCTTTCTTCTGAGACGGTGGCGGGCTTGCCACGCACCAGGTCGGCAATCTCCTGCGCCTCGCGCTGGCTCCAGACGCGGTCGGCCTTCAGTTCGGCATCGTCCGGGTTCTTCTTCCATTGCGGGTTGAACCATTTGGCCGGGTACTCGCCGGCCTGGGCCGCGAAGGTGGCGTGGATTTCCCAGTAGTTGCGGCTGATGAACTTGCGGATCTGCTCTTCGCGCTCCACCACCACCGACAGCGTGGGGGTCTGTACCCGGCCCACGGTGGTCAGGAAGAAGCCGCCGTCGCGCGAGTTGAAGGCCGTCATGGCACGCGTGCCGTTAATGCCCACCAGCCAGTCGGC
>CANBTQ010000102.1 GCA_947372425.1 Comamonadaceae bacterium
GGCTGCAGCAAGCACTGCAATGCTTTTTCTTTTCTTTATCCATGCATCCCATGAAACTTGTACCACTGGGTCAAAGCGACCTGCGCGTCACCCCCATCTGCCTGGGCACCATGACCTTTGGCGAACAGGTGAACGAGGCCGATAGCCACGCCATCCTGAGCCGCGCACTGGAGCGCGGCGTCAACTTCATCGACACGGCCGAAATGTATGCCGTGCCGCCCAAGGCCGAGACCTTTCAACTCACAGAAAAAATCGTGGGCAACTGGCTGGCAAACAATCCCGGTGCGCGCGACAAGCTGGTGCTGGCCACCAAGGTGGCCGGCCCTTCACGCGGCATGCCCTGGATACGCGGTGGCAGCCCCGACCTGACGGGGGCCGACATCATTACCGCCTGCGAGGGCAGCCTCAAGCGCCTCAAGACCGATGTGATCGACCTCTACCAGATCCACTGGCCCACGCGCAACGTGCCCATGTTTGGTGGCCTGTATTACGAGCCCGCCAAAGACAACGCGGCGCTGACCTCCATCCACGCGCAGCTGCAAGCCCTGCAGACGCTGGTGCAGGCCGGCAAGGTGCGGGCCATCGGTCTGTCCAACGAAACACCCTATGGCGTGCATGAGTTTGTGCGCCTGGCCGAGCAGCATGGCCTGCCGCGCATTGCCACGGTGCAAAACGTGTATTGCCTGATCAGCCGCGCACTGGAAAACGGCCTGGACGAAACCCTGCACCGGCTGGGTGTTTCGCTGCTGGCCTACTCGCCGCTGGGTTTTGGCCTGCTGAGCGGCAAATACGATGTGTCGGGCACCAGTGGCCCGGATGCGCCGGCGCAGGGGCGCATGGCCAAGTACGAGTCCATGCGCAAGCAGCGCTGGGGCCGTGCCGAATCGCTGGCAGCGGCGCGGCGCTACAACGCGCTGGCGCGCGAATACGGCCTCACGCCCACGCAGATGGCGCTGGCCTTCTGCTACACCAAGTGGCAGGTGAAGAGCACCATCATCGGCGTGACTTCGCTGGCGCAGCTGGACGAAGACCTGGACGCCTGGGGTACCAGCTTGCCGGACGAACTGCTGGCCAAAATTGATGCGGTGCGCTGGGAGATCCGCGACCCGTCGGCCTGAGCCGGCGCCGGGCTGCCCCACGGTGGGGGCCGGATGCGCGCGGCGCCTAGCCCAGGCGTGGCACGGTGCGGTGGCCGATGGCGCCGTGGCCCGGCAGATGGAATACGGCCACCGTGGCCAGCAGGTCCTGCGCCTGTGATTTGAGGCTGCTGGCGGCTGCGGCCATCTCTTCCACCAGCGCGGCGTTCTGCTGCGTCACCTGGTCCATTTGCCCCACCGCTTCGCCAACCTCGGAGACGCCGGTGGACTGCTCGCTGCTGGCCGAGCTGATCTCGCCCATGATGTCGGTGACGCGCTTGATGGCGTTGACCACTTCGGTCATGGTGGCGCCGGCATGGTCCACCAGGCTGCTGCCATGCTCCACGCGTTCCACGCTGGCGTTGATCAGGGCCTTGATTTCCTTGGCGGCTTCGGCGGACCGGCCGGCCAGGGAACGCACCTCACTGGCCACCACCGCAAAGCCACGCCCCTGGTCGCCGGCACGGGCCGCTTCCACGGCCGCATTCAAGGCCAGGATGTTGGTCTGAAAGGCGATGCCGTCAATCACGCTGATGATGTCGGCAATCTTGCGCGACGACTCGTTGATGTCGCGCATGGTGTGCACCACCTGGCCCACCACTTCGCCGCCGCGCACGGCCACGGTGCTGGCGCTTTGCGCCAGCTGGTTGGCCTGGCGCGCGTTGTCGGCGTTCTGGCTCACGGTGGAGCCCAGCTCTTCCATGGAGGCGGCGGTCTGCTCCAGTGCGCTGGCCTGTTGCTCGGTGCGGTTGGAGAGGTCGTTATTGCCCTGGGCAATCTCGGCGCTGGCGGTGGCCACGCTTTCGGAGCCGTGCATCACCGCCGTCACCACCTGTTCCAGATGGGCCCGCATGTCCGACAGGGCCGCCATCAGCTGCCCCAGTTCGTTGGTGCCCAGCACCGGCACCTCGATGGCCAGATTGCCGTCGGCCACGGCGCGTGCCACCTTGACGGCATCGCCCACCGGGCCGGTAATGCTGCGCACAAAGACCAGCGACAGCACCATGCCGCCGGCCAGGCCCAGCAGCATCAGCACCGATACCAGCAGCATGGCGCGTTGCGAGGCGTCGGCACGGCTTTGCAGCACCAGGCTCATGGACTGCATGGCCTCGGCATTGAAGGCAAACAGGCCGTCAATGGTGCGGGTGAATTCGTCAAAGTACTGGGGCGCGGGGTAGTTGATCTCGGTGGCGCCGATCAGGGCGGTGTTGGCCAGGGCCAGGGTCTGGTCCACGGCTGCGCGGTGCACGGCCGCCTTGCTTTCCAGGGCCGCCTTGAGCGCCGGATTGGCTTCGGTTGACTTGGCCAGGTCGCGGAACATCTGGCCCTGCAACTCCAGCACGCGCTTTTGCAGGCCCTGCAGGGTGGCCCGGCCCTCGGGTGGCAGGGCGGCCTGGGTCAGGAAGCCGCTGCCGATGGCGCGCATCACGCCCAGGTTTTCTGCCAGCCACGGCATGTCGACCAGCGAGGCCCGGATCAGAAAGGCGCTGCCAATGTCGGCGTCCAGGCTCAGGCCGAAGTCGCCCAACAGTTCTTCGCTGAGCAGCAGTTCGCTGGCGATCAGCTGGGTGTGCAGCTTGGTGCTCTCACCCGCTTTGAGCTGTTTGGCGGCCACGCTTTGTTCCAGCGTGCCCCAGCTCTGGCGCAGGGTCTGCCAGTGGTTCAGGCGTGCCGGCGCCACATCGGCTGCCCGGAGTTGCTGCTCTGCCGCATCCAGTGCCTGTACCAGCTTGTCTTTGAGTGCCGGGCGGCGCGCCGCCAGGGTTTCATTGCCATTGAGCATGCCGGCCGACATGCCGCGGTGGGTCTGCGTCAGCTGGATGACCTTGTTGAGCGCAATCAGCGGTTCGCTGCCGCGTTTTTCCAGCTGGGCTTTTTGTTGCTGTTGGTAGGTGTCACGGAAGTACAGCAGTGCCGGCAGGGCGGCAATGACCAGGGCGATCAGCCCCAGGATCATGAACTTCTGGGTCAGGCCCAATTTGTGCAGCATGAAATGTTCTCCTCGTTTTATCTTGGGCTCACTGTATGGGGGCAGCCCACAATTCACAAGCCACTAATGCACGCATTTGGGGAATTTGGGGCTTAATTGACTTGCCTCATGCTTTGGGCCGTCGTGGTGCCGGCCTTGCAAACGCCATGTGCTTTAGTCGCAACCGGACTGCGCTGCGTTCTTGCCCCGGAAGGGTTTGTAAAAGGCCTGGATGCGGGCCATATCGGCCTCCAGGTCACCGGTGGGCTGGAACACCGGGCCCAGGCCACTGACTTTGCGCCCGTAGTCCATATAGGCCAGCACGATGGGCACCTCGGCGGCCAGGGCAATGTAATAAAAGCCGGTCTTCCAGCTGCGCACCTTGCTGCGCGTGCCCTCGGGTGGCACCACCAGCTGCAGCGGACCGGTGGCGTCGCGTATGGCCTGTGCCGACGCGGCCACCAGGTTGTTGGCACTTTCGCGCCGCACCGGAATGCCACCCAGCCACATCATGATGCCGCGAAACGGGGGCCGGAAAATTTGCTCCTTGCCCATCCAGTGGATGTTCAGACGCAGCACAAAGGCCACCATCAGGGTGTAGGGCAGGTCCCAGTTGCTGGTGTGGGGTGCGGCAATCAGCACGCTCTTGAACCCCTGCGCTGGCAACTGGCCTTCAATCTTCCAGCCCGCCAGCTTGAGGAAGGCGATGGAGAGGGCCCGCAGCAGCGTGTTCACTACCGGCGTGTCAAATATCGTTCGATTCATATTGGGGGCGGATTCTAGAGGGCAGGGCAGGCGAAAATGCTGACATGGCAAAACATGTTTCCGAAACCCCGGCCACGCAGCTGCTCAAGGCCCACCAGGTGGTGTTTACCGAGCACGCCTATGAATACCTGGAGCATGGCGGCGCACAACACAGCGCCGAGGTGCTGGGCTTTGACCCGTTCATGGTGGTCAAGACGCTGATCATGCAGGACCAGGATGCCAAGCCACTGGTGGTGCTGATGCACGGTAACCGCAAGGTGTCTACCAAGAACCTGGCGCGCCAGATCGGTGCCAAGGCGGTCGAGCCCTGCGCCCCCGAGGTGGCCAACCGGCATAGCGGCTACCTGGTGGGTGGCACCTCGCCCTTTGCCACGCGCAAGCGCATGCCGGTGTATATCGAGGAAAGCATCCTGGCCTTGCCGCGCATTCTGATCAACGGCGGTCGGCGCGGCTACCTGGTCGGGCTGGACCCGCAGGTCTGCCTGCAATTGCTGGCAGCAAAAAAGGTACAGTGCGCGCTGGCCGACTGAGAAGCGGCTTTATCAAAGGAGAACCTGGTTTGGAATCGATTGCAGTGCTGTATCCCGTATTGGCAACCCTGGCGGCCTATGCCGTGGGGTCTCTTTCGTTCGCGGTGATTGTCAGCCGCGTCATGGGCCTGAACGACCCGCGCACCTATGGCAGCAAGAACCCCGGCGCCACCAATGTGCTGCGCTCGGGCAGCAAGGCCGCGGCCATCGTCACGCTGTTGCTGGACGCCCTCAAGGGCTGGCTGCCGGTGGTGCTGGTGAAGTGGTACGGCGCGCGCTACGGCCTGGCCGAGGGCACCCTGGCCCTGGTCGGGTTGGCGGCCTTTCTGGGCCATCTGTACCCGGTGTTTTTCCGCTTTGTCGGTGGCAAGGGCGTGGCCACGGCGCTGGGCGTGATTGTCGGCATCAATCCGCTGCTCGGGCTGGCGGTGGGCGCATCGTTCGGGATCGTGGTGTTTTTCTCCCGCTATGTCTCACTGGCTTCCATGGTGGCCGCGGTGTTTGCCCCGGTGTACTACGTGTTTGGCGATGGCCTGGCCTGGTACGAGGACAACCGCGTGCTGCTGTCCATGGCCGTCATGTCGGGGCTGTTGGTCTGGCGCCATTACGAGAACATCAACCGCCTGCTCAAGGGTACCGAGTCCCGGCTGGGTCAGAAGAAAACCGGCTGAGTCTGCCGCCGGTGTGGGCAACTGGCGAGGCGCCTAGGCGTGGCCTGCCAGGGCGAGAATCTGATAGTGGTTGAGCTGGGCCCGCACGCCCGAGGCGGGTAGCGCAGCGCGGATGTGGGGCGCGCCGTCTGCGGTGGCATGCAGGCGGGGTGTGGCCAGCAACTGGCCATCGGCCGAGCCGACGATGGCCACATAGGGCTGGTTGGCGCGGGCACTGCGGCGCAAAACCACCCCCAGTTCATCGCTGTCCATGCGCACAAAGGTGCCCGGCGGGCACAGGCCCACCACGCGCATCAGGGCGTGGCCCAGTTCATCGGACTTGGCAGAGCTGTTGGCCATGACCGCACGCGCGGATTCGGTGGCACTGCGGCCGGCACGCGACAGGCGCGGGCTGATCATGGCCGCATAGCGGTCCACCAGTTTCAGGATGCGGGTCAGGCGCGCAGTGCCGCTGGCGGCGTGGATATCGCCCCCGTCACCCTGGTTGTCGTGGTGGTTGCCGACAATCTCCAGCCAGTCTTCATCCTGCACGCCCATGGTGCCCAGCAGCATGGCGCTCTTGACCGGGTGCACACGGATCATCTCCTGCTGGACCGGGGACGGGCGCTCACTCTGGTTGGCCAGCACATCCTGCATGGCCGTCATGGCCACATTCATGGTGAAGGCGGCACGCACCAGGCTGTCGCGCTCTTTGGGCGGCAGCGATAACTGGTTGGCCGTCAGGTGGCACAGCACGCCGCACACCAGCGCGTGCGAGGCGCTGTAGCCCACCGGCGAATTGCCGGCCAGCTGGAACAGCAGGTAGAGGCCGGCATCGGGGTCGCGTTGCAGCAGGCTTTGCATCCAGCGGTCGTACTGCAGCACCCGGTGGGCAAATTCCTGGGTGCTTTCGGGGCTGCCCAGAATAATGCCCAGGCCGGACTCCAGATCTGACCATTCGGCCAGCAGGTCTTCGTATTCGTTTTCGTCCTTGACGTGCATGGTGGGGTGTGCGGTATTTCAGTAGCGCTTTTCCAGCACCATCTGGTCATTGCTGCGGGTCATCTGGAAGTGCGACAGGAAGCTGTTGCCCAGCAGCACATAGGGCATGGCACCCGACGACACCACCGAGTCCACACCATACACCGTGACGTCACCCACACGCACCGAGCCCAGTTTGACGCGCCAGGCCGGAATCACGCCGTTGGCTGTGCTCATCTGCACCGGGCTTCCGCCCTGGTAGTTCACGCCCAGGCGCTGGGCTTCGGCGCTGCTCAGGGCTACCGTGGTGGCGCCGGTGTCCACCACCATCTGGGTCTGTTTGCCATTGATCTGGCCCTGGGTAATAAAGTGGCCGCCGCTGCCCGCGCTCAGCACCACCCGGGTGCCGCCTGCATCGTCAGCGCTGCCGCCCACCGCGGCGGGCGCATCACCCACGCGCAGGCTGTGCTGTTTGCCGCCGATCTCGACAAGGGCCACATCGCCCTGGGTGGACAGCACTTTGACGCCCTTGAAGGCATCACCTGCAGCCACCGCCTTGGGCGCTGCGCCGTCCACAATCAGCAGGGCCCGTCCGCCCAGCATGCCGGCCAGACCCACCGTCTGCGCCTGCACCAGCGCTGCACACAGCAGTGTCAGGGTCAGGAGCACGGCGGATTTCACGCCAGTGCCTAGTCGCGGAAGTTGTCAAAACTCAGTGGCATGTCGGGCACTTCCTTTTTGATCAGGGCCATGGCGGCCTGCAGGTCGTCGCGCTTGGTACCACTGACGCGCAATTTGCCGTCCTGAATGGCGGCCTGGACCTTCATCTTGCTGTCCTTGATGATGCGCTGGATTTTTTTGCCCAGTTCGGTCTCGATGCCATCGCGCAGCTTGATCACCAGCTTGACCTTGTCGCCGCCGATCTTGCTCACATCGCCCTTGTCCAGAAAACGCACGTCGATGTTCTGCTTGGTGAGCTTGTTGCGCAGGATGTCCTCGATCTGGCTGAGCTGGAAGTCGGCGTCGCCGATCAGGGTGATTTCCTTGTCTTTGAGTTCGACGCTGGCGGGTGTGCCCTTGAAGTCAAAGCGCGTGCCAATTTCCTTGGCGGTGTTTTCCACGGCGTGTTTTACGTCAACCATCTTGGCTTCGCAAACGGTGTCAAAAGAGGGCATAGGGATACTCAAAAAAAGCGGTGAGACAATCCTGCCATGTTAGTCGAGAAAAACGTAGCACTCCAGCCCTTCAACACCTTCCACATCGTGGCCAAAGCCCATGCCCTGGTGCGTATTGCCAGTGAGCAGGACCTGCGCGCCGTGCTGGCCGATCCGGCCCTGGCGGCCCTGCCGAAATTCGTGCTGGGCGGCGGCAGCAACATTGTGCTCACCGGCGACGTCAAGCCGCTGGTGCTCAAGGTGGAAATTCCGGGCCGGCGCCTGGTGCAGGAAACGGCGCGCCACTTCATCCTGGAAGCCGGTGCCGGTGAAAACTGGCACGACTTTGTGGCCTGGACGCTGGCGCAGGGCTATCCGGGTTTGGAAAACATGGCCATGATCCCGGGCACCGTGGGCGCTTCGCCGGTGCAGAACGTGGGCGCCTATGGCGTGGAACTGCAGGACCGCTTTGAGTCGCTGGACGCCATGGACCTGCAGAGCGGCGAAATCTTTACGCTCAACGCCGCCCAATGCGCGTTTGGTTACCGCGATTCGGTCTTCAAGCATGCCAGCAGCGCGGTGGGCCACCAGGCCCTGGGCCTAAAGGACCGGGCACTGATTCTGCGCGTGCGCTTTGCCCTGCCCAAGGTCTGGAAGCCGGTGCTGGGCTATGCCGACCTGGAAAAGAAGATGGCCGAGCAGGACTGCAGCGCACCCACGGCGCAGCAGATTTTTGACTGGGTGTGCGCCATCCGACGTGCCAAGCTGCCGGATCCGGCGCTGATCGGCAATGCCGGCAGCTTCTTCAAGAACCCTACGGTCAGCACCGAGCAATGTGCCGACATCATTGCGCGCGACCCCAAGGTGGTGCACTACCGGCTGGCCGATGGCTCGGTCAAGCTGGCAGCTGGCTGGCTGATCGATTCCTGCGGCTGGCGTGGCAAGTCGGTGGGGCAGGCCGGCGTCTACGAAAAACAGGCCCTGGTGCTGGTGAACCGGGGGGCCGGCAGCAACGGCCTGGGCGCCACCGGCGGCGAGGTCATGACGCTGGCCAAGGCGATACAGACCAGTGTCTACGAGCGTTTTGGTCTGCTGCTGGAACCCGAGCCGGTGGTGTTGTAGGCGCCCGGCCCCGCGTGGGCGGTGGTGGATGGGCCGCGTGGCGAATTCTGCACGCCCTGTGTGCGCAGTGCGGCACGGGCCTTGCGTGTGCCAGACCCAATTCCCTGCGGCTTGCAAGCGGCATACAAAGGACTACAGTGTTCCTATGAAAAATGTTCTGATTTTGGGCGGCACCGGCTTTGTCGGTGCCCATGTCTGTGAAAAGCTGGTGCGCGCCGGTTTTGGTGTAACCGTGGCCACACGCAGGCGCAGCAATGCCCGCAATGTGCAGCACCTGCCGGGTCTCACGGTGCAGGAACTGGATGTGCATGACGCTGCCGCCCTGGCCCGTTGCGCTGCCGGCCACGATGCCGTCGTCAACCTGGTGGCCATCCTGCACGGCAGCCAGGCGGCCTTTGACAAGGTGCATGTGGAGTTGCCGCAAAAGTTGGCAGCCGCCTGCGCCAGCGCCGGCGTGAGCCAGCTGGTGCATGTCAGCGCGCTGGGGGCCAATGCGCAAAAGCCCGGCGCATTGCCCTCCATGTACCTGCGCAGCAAGAGCCTGGGTGAGGCCATGTTGCTGGCCAGTTGCAGCCAGCTGGCACTGACGATTCTGCGGCCCAGCGTGATCTTTGGCGCGGGTGACAAATTTCTGAACCTGTTTGCCAGCCTGCAGAAGGTATTCCCCTTCATGCCGCTGGCCGGTGCCGGGGCGCGCTTTCAACCGGTGTGGGTGGAAGACGTGGCTGCGGCCGTGGTGAAAAGCCTGGAGCGCAATGGCACGGGCGCACAGACGATAGAGGCTTGTGGCCCCGAGGTTTTTACGCTCAAGCAGTTGGTGGAACTATCGGCCACGCTGGCAGGCGTGAACCGGGGCGAGGGGCGCCCTGTGATTGCATTGCCGCAATGGGCCGGCGCGCTGCAGGCGCGTCTGATGGAGTTCAAGCCGGGCGAGCCGCTGATGAGCCGCGACAACCTGGACTCGATGCGGGTGCCCAATGTGGCAACACCCGGCATGCCGGGGCTGGAATCGCTGGGTATCCAGCCGGCTGCGCTCAAGGGCGTTGCCCGCGATTACCTGTCGCAGGGCGCACCCTGGCATGACCTGCTGGGTGTGCGCCTGCGCTCCCACTTCCGCTGACTTCAACGCCTTGTCGGGCATGCACGTTGCCGGCCCGCCTGGCCGTGCCTTCGCATGCACACCCGATCTGGCAACGAAATTAACTCCGGTCGTCGCCCAGCTTGAGGAACTCGCCGTCCTGGCCCAATGACAGCAGGCCGCTCTTGGCGTAGATGCCCAGCTTGGCGCGCGTGTCGGTGAT
>CANBTQ010000103.1 GCA_947372425.1 Comamonadaceae bacterium
GCGCTCATTATTTTTTCCTTCTCAAATCACTTCTGGTGGTCTTGCGTGGATGGCCGTGAGGCCAATCACTTGCGCAAGGCCAGGACTTCGGCAGGCTGCACCAGCTGGCCGGTCTTGTTGGACCAATGGTTCTTGGTATAGGTAATGACCGCAGCAATGTCGGTGTCGCTCAGCGTCTTCCAGGATGGCATGGCGCCATTGTTCTGGCCGTTCAACAGCACATGGATTTGCTTGCTCTTGTCGGCATCCTGCACGACAGCGGCACCGTCCAGGGGCTTGACCACTCCGCCACCCTTGCCGTTGGCCTGGTGGCAGGACACGCAGGAACCGGGTGCGTTGTAAACCTTTTCACCACGCGCCAGGATGTCATCCAGCGTCCAGACCTTGGTCGGGTCGTCCAGCTTGGCAGCCATCTTCTTGTTTTCAACCGCCACCCAGGCAGAATAATCCTGCGCCGACAGCACCTTCACGTGAATGGGCATGTAGGCATGCTCCTTGCCGCAGAGCTCGGCGCACTGTCCGTAGTAGTCGCCCGTCTTCTCGGCACGGAACCAGGTGTCGCGCACAAAGCCGGGTATGGCGTCCTGCTTGATGCCGAAGGCCGGCACCATGAAGGCGTGGATCACGTCATTGGCGGTGGTGATGATGCGGATCTTCTTGTCCACCGGCACCACCAGGGGGTTGTCGACCTTGAGCAGGTAGTCATTCACGACCTCGCCCTTCTTGGGGCCGCCGTTGTTGGACATTTCGCGCTGCGCCAGATCCAGTGTGGAAATAAAGCCGATGCCCTCACCCTCGCCCTTGAGGTAGTCATAGCCCCACTTCCACTGCATGCCGGTGGCCTTGATGGTCAGGTCGGCATTGGTGGTGTCCTTCATGGCAACCACGGTCTTGGTCGCCATCAGGCCCATGGCCACGACGATGATGAAGGGGGTCAGGGTCCAGGCGATTTCCACCGCCACGCTTTCATGGAACAGTGCCGCCTTGTAACCCTGCGACTTGCGGTGCTTCCAGATGGAGTAGAACATGACCGCAAACACGGCCACGAAGATCACCACACAAACGATCAGCATGAACCAGTGCAGCCAGGCCTGGTCAGCCGAAATGCGGGTTACACCCTGCGGCAAATTGAGTTGATTGACCGCCGGACCTCCAGGTAGATCGGTGACAGCATGTGCCAGCGTAAACACGGAGGAACCTGCCCAAACCGCTGCTGACAGCATCCAGGAAGCCAGCCAATTCAAAACGCTCTTCATCGTTCTTACCTCTATTTTGCTTCGGTATTTCGTCTCACATGCCGGGCCCTTCGGCGAACGCCGAGGACATATCACATCGCTGTGCCAGTCTCTAATTTGAGCGCGATTGTAGCCCAGCGACAGGGCTCTTCAGTCGTCTCACCACCGGTGTGTCAAGCACGAATGTCAAAAGACTCCGGAATCAGGGTTTGATCTGGCGCAAAGACCTGCGCATTTCTTCCAGCGGGACCCGGGTTTCTGACGAAACCGTCAGCTTCGGAGGGGGTTTGAAGGCATGTCCGTACACCACTTCGAACGTCAACTGCAGCCGGCCATCGGGGCCGCGCAATGTGCGTTCCAGCGCTGCGCCTAGTGTGTTGCGCCACTGTCTGCCGCGCAATGCGGGGAAACGCTCGGTATGCAGATTGCGGCCCAGTCCGCGCAACTCCGCCAGCAGGGTGTCGGCCGAGGTATAGGTGAGCGTGATGCGCTCCATGTCCATGACGGGCTCGGCAAAGCCGGCGTGCACCAGCATGTCACCCCAATCGTGCATGTCGGTAAAGTCGTGGCTGGGCGCGGGCCAGCCCAGGCTGGCGTACAGCGGCCGGAGCTCGCACAGGGTGTCCGGCCCCAGGCAGGAAAACATCAGATACCCATCGACCTCCAGCGCAGCATGCCAGCGCTGGATCAAGGCCTGCGGATCGGCCGCCATGTGCAGGGCCATGTTCGCCCACAGCATCTGCACCGGCTGCGCCGGCGCGGCAAACTGGGTAGCAGCCCCCAGCCAGCGCGCCGGCTTCCACCAGGCCTGCTGCAACTGGGCACGCGCAGCTTGCGCCTGCACCGCACTGCCCTCCTGCACAAAGCATTGCGCCTTGGGATAGCGCTGCACCAGTTGCTCATGCACCTGCCGGCCACCCTGCATAGGCCCCCAGTGCAACCAGCTGGCGGGTGTCCGGGTAATCCACTGCAGGCGGTCCTCCATGCGGCGCGCCACTTCCTCATGCAGCCAGGGGGATTGCTCAGGCAATTGCGCGGCCCAGCGCGTGGCGGCCTGCGGGTCAATGGTGGGGGGACGTTGGGTACTCATGGCTTGGCGGAAATGGTGGGCCAGTATATTGGCGCCATGTTCCGCACCTTGCTATCAGGGCTTAGCCGGCATCTACCCAGCCAATGCGCCATCTGCCACGCCTGGCCCGCGCACCTGCTGTGTGAGGCCTGCGTACAGCGCTTCGCCCAACCCCTGCACCGCTGCCAGACCTGCGCCTTGCCCCTGCCCGACGGCATGCGGCACTGCGGTGCCTGCCTGAGCGCGCCGCCACCGCTGGACCAGGCCCTGGCCGCCGTGGCCTACAGCTACCCCTGGACCGGCCTGATCACTGCATTCAAGTTTCGGGAACACACCGGCTACGCACGCGATCTGGCCACCCTGCTGCGCAGCGCGCCCTGGGTGGAGCCCGCGCTGGAGCAGGCCGACTGTGTGCTGCCCATGCCGCTGTCCGCGCGGCGCCTGCAGGAACGGGGCTTTAACCAGGCGCTGGTACTGGCGCGCGCACTGGAGCCGGCCAAGGTGCGCAACGACCTGCTGCTGCGGGTGAAGGAAACCGCAGCGCAAAGCTCGCTGCCGCGCGCCGAGCGCTTGCTGGCGGTGCGCGGCGCCTATGCGCTGGAGCCGGCGCACGCCACCGCACTGCAGGGCCGGCGCATTGTGTTGCTGGACGATGTGATGACCACCGGTGCCTCGCTGCATGAAGCGGCGCGGGTCTTGCGACGGGCCGGTGCTGCCCACATCACGGCGCTGGTGTTGGCTCGTACGGAATAATCGGGTGATGTTCAACATCGTCCTCGTCGAGCCGGAGATTCCTCCCAACACCGGCAACATCATCCGTCTGGCTGCCAACACCGGCTGCCATCTGCATCTGGTGGAGCCGCTGGGTTTTTCCATGGAAGACAAGCACATGCGCCGCGCCGGACTGGACTACCACGAGTACGCCACGCTCAAGCGCCACGCCGACTGGCAGGCCTTTTTGCAGGCGCAAAGCCCCGACCCGCTGCGCCTCTTCACACTGACCACGCGCGGCACCGGCAGCCCCTATGCGGTGGCCTTCAAGCCGGGCGACTGGCTGGTATTCGGCTCGGAGACCAAGGGCCTGCCGGATACCGTGCGCGCCTGCTTCGGCCCCGCGCAGTGCCTGAAGCTGCCCATGCGCCAAGGGCAGCGCAGCCTGAACCTGTCGAATGCCGTGGCCGTGACGGTATTTGAGGCCTGGCGCCAGAACGACTTTGCCTGACGGGCCTCCCTCTGTGGCGGGCTGCCCAGGCAGGCGCGTGCGCGACTGACGCCTGTGGCACCCTGCCCTCACGGTTCAGCGCTGGTCCAGCCAGGCCGCGATGGGCTGCCACTGCTCCAGATCGCGTGCCACCTTGCCCGGTGCCACGTCAAACAGCGTCAGACCATGGGCCGCCAGATGCACAAAATTTTGCGTGTCGCGCAAGGTGCCCACCATGGGCAGGCCCAGCGACTGCACAAACTCCTGCAACTTGTCTGCGGCCAGGGTCCGGGCATCGACCCGCATGCCCACAATGCCGATCTGCACCTTGGCGGCATGGGCGTTTTGCGTCAGCTCGTCCAGAAAGGCGCGGGTGGCGAAGATGTCAAAGATGCTGGGCTGCAAAGGCACCAGCAGCTTGTCGGCCAGCTTCATCACGTCCTTGAAGCGCCGCCCGTGCAAGCCGGCCGGCGTGTCCAGCACCACATGGGTGGTGCCCTTGGGGGGTTTGGCAATCTGGTCGGCGTCCAGCTCCCAGGATTGAATGGGCCGCGCGGCGGCGGGACGCAAGCCCAGCCAGAGACGGCTGGACTGCTGCTTGTCGGCATCGCCCAGCATCACGCGATGCCCCTGCGACGCAAAGTAGCCCGCCACCTGGGTGGAAAGCGTGGATTTGCCCACCCCTCCTTTGGGATTGGCAATGACGACCACCGGCATAAAAACCTCCTTGCTGAGTGCGCCTATGGTACGGGTTTGGCATGCCAGATTTGTTGCGCGTACTGCAGGATGGTGCGGTCACTGGAAAACTGGCCCATATTGGCCACATTCAGAATGGCCTTGCGCAGCCACTGCTGCGGCTGCTCGTAGGCCACTTCCACGGCCCGCTGCGCCTCGATGTAAGACGCATAGTCGGCCAGCAGGAGGTAATGGTCACCGTGCTGCAGCAGGTTGTCCACCACCGGCTTGAAGCGCTCCGGTTCGCCCGGCGAGAAATAGCCGCCACCCACCATGTCAATCACCTGGCTGAGCGCGCTGTTGGCGTGGTAGTAGTCCGCAGCGCGGTAGCCGCTGGCACGCACATTGGCCACCTCGGTGGTGCTCAGGCCGAAGATGAAGATATTGTCCGGGCCCACCTCGTTGCGGATTTCAATATTGGCGCCATCCAGGGTGCCGATGGTGAGCGCGCCGTTCAGCGCCAGCTTCATGTTGCCGGTGCCCGAAGCCTCGGTGCCGGCGGTAGAAATCTGCTCCGACAGGTCGGCCGCCGGAATCAGCTCTTCGGCCACCGACACGCTGTAGTTGGGCACAAACACCAGCTTCAGGCGCCCCTGCACGCGCGGATCGTTGTTGACCACGGCCGCTACATCGTTGATCAGCTTGATCACCAGCTTGGCCATGAAGTAGGCCGGCGCCGCCTTGCCGCTGATGATGACGGTGCGCGGCACCACGGCGGCCTGCGGGTTGTCGCAAATGCGTTTGTAGAGCGTGATCACATGCAGCACATTGAGCAGCTGGCGCTTGTACTCGTGCATGCGCTTGATCTGCACGTCAAACAGCGAATCCAGCCGCAGGGTGATGCCCTGCCTGCGCTGCAGCGCATCGGCAAAGCGCTGCTTGTTGGCGCGTTTGACGGCAGCAAACTGGCTGCGGAATTCGGCATCTTCGGCCAGCGGCACCAGGCGCTTGAGCTCGCCAAGGTCTTTGATCCAGCCCGTGCCGATGCGGGCGCTGATCAGCGCAGACAAGCCCGGATTGGCCTGGTTGAGCCAGCGCCGCGGCGTGATGCCGTTGGTCATGTTGACGATCTTGCCGGGATAGAAACGGTCAAAGTCGGAAAAAATGGTTTCCTTCATCAGCTGGGTGTGAATGGCGGCCACGCCATTGACAGTGTGGCTGCCCACCATGGCCAGGTGCGCCATGCGCACCCGCTTGCCGCCGTCTTCGCCGATGATGGACATGCGCCGGCGCAGTTCGTTCTCACCGGGAAAGCGCTGCATCACCTGGGTCAGAAAGCGTTCATTGATTTCGTAAATGATCTGCAGGTGGCGCGGCAGGATCTGCTCGAACAGGGAAACCGGCCAGGTCTCCAGCGCCTCACTCATCAGGGTGTGGTTGGTATACGAAAAAGTGCGGGTGGTGATGTCCCAGGCCTTGTCCCAGGGCAGGCGGTTGATGTCCACCAAGATGTGCATCAGCTCGGCAACGGCGATCGACGGATGGGTGTCATTGAGCTGTATGGCCACCTTGTCGGGCAGTGCATCAAAGCCCTCGTGTGATTTGCTGAAGCGATACAGGATGTCATGCAGCGAGGCGCTGACAAAGAAGTACTGCTGCTTCAGGCGCAGCTCGCGTCCCATGGCGGTGGAGTCGTCCGGGTACAGCACCTTGGACAGGTTCTCCGAGCTGTTCTTGTCCTCCACCGCGCGGATGTAATTGCCCTCGTTGAAGTACTTGAGGTCAAAGTCGCGCGAGGCCTTGGCCGACCACAGCCGCATGTTGTTGACGGTGGAGGTGCCGTAGCCGGGGATCGGGGAATCGTAGGCCATGGCCATCACCTCTTCGGTGTCGACCCAGTGGTGGCGCAGCTCACCCTTCTCGTCGCTGAACTCCACCACCCGGCCACCGAACTTGACGTGGAACAGCACCTCGGGCCGCGGGAACTCCCAGGGGTTGCCATAGCGCAGCCAGTTGTCGGGGTGCTCCACCTGCCAACCACCCTCAACGGCCTGGGCGAACATGCCGTACTCATAGCGGATGCCGTAGCCATAGCCGGGCAGATTGAGCGTGGCCATGGAGTCCAGAAAGCAGGCGGCCAACCGGCCCAGACCACCATTGCCCAGGGCCGCATCGGGTTCCATCTCGCGCACCTGCTGCATGTCCACACCGTGCTGCTGCAGCGCCTCACGGCACTGCGGCTCGATTGACAGGTTCAGCAGACTGTTCATCAGCGTGCGCCCCATCAGGAACTCCATGCTCAGGTAGTACACCCGTTTGGCATCGGTGACGTAGTAGCTGCGCATGGTCTGCATCCACCGCTCGATCAACTGGTCACGCGTCATATAAGCCGTGGCATAAAACCAGTCGCGTGGCGTGGCCATCGCGTTGTCCTTGCCTACCGAATAGACCAGTCGATGGGACAGGGACTGAAACATGGCCTCGGGCCCGGTGGCGGCCCAGCCGGCGGACGGAATGGGCGGTTGCGCAAGTGGCTTCTTCATGGCTGCCTCCACAGTTTGCTGGCGCCCAGATTACTGCGCCGGCTCGCCTAAGGCAACCCGCGCCGGTTCAGGCCATGAAGCCGTCCCACACCAGCTTCAGCCCGGTCAGCAGCATGCCGGTATACAGAAAGCGGTAGAACAGCACCTGGCTGATGCGCCGCGCCATGCGCACACCAATCCAGACGCCAATCGGCGCGACCGGCAGCAGCACCAGCGAGGTGGCCATGTTGCGCGTGTCCAGCAGGCCCAGCCAGGCGTAGGGAATCCACTTGCACAGGTTGACCACAAAAAAGAAAAACGCCATGGTGGCGGTGAACTTGATGGGCGAGAGCTTGAGCGGTATCACATAGGCATTGATGGGCGGCCCGCCGGCATGGGCCACAAAGCTGGTAAAGCCTGAGGTGGTGGTCAGCAGTGCCCCCAGCCATTTGGGTGGCAGCGGGCTGTTGGGTTTGGGCGGGAACAGCAGGCGTTGCGCCAGAAACAGCAGGGTGAAAACGCCCACCATGGCAGCCACCGTGTGGGCATTCAGCAGCTTGAACAGCAGCGCGCCCACCACAATGCCCAGCATGCCAAAGGGCAGGATGAATTTGAGCAGGGCCCTGTCAAAGTCCTTGCGGAAAGCGGCCATGCCCAGCACATCCATCAACAGCAGCACCGGCATCAGAATCGCTGCCGCCTGCGGCACGGTGACCGCCAGCGCCATCATGGGCACGGCCAGCGAACCGAAGCCGGCGCCAAAGCCGCTCTTGCTGATGCCCAGCAGCAAGACTGCGGGAATGGTGACGACGTAAAAGTAAGGGTCGGTAATCAGCGGAAGGCTCATGCTTCAAATGTACCAAGCTGCCGTGTGCCAGCGGCTTTGCGGGACATGCGCCGTGCTACGCTTGGGGCCATGTTCAGCCCCTCCCAAGAAGACGTACGCCGCTTTTTTTGCGAAGCCTTTGCCAAGGCCCGTGATGGCAAGCCGCTGGAAGCCATCGAAACCATCGCCGCGCGCTGGATGGACGAGCACCCCGAATACCACGCCGACTTTGCCGACCTGGATGCCGCACTGGCCGCCATGCAAACGGTGGACCCGGCACGCACCAACCCGTTTTTGCATTTGTCCATGCACCTGTCCATCAGCGAGCAGTGCAGCATCGACCAGCCGCGCGGCATCCGCCAGGCGGTGGAGCTGCTGACGCACAAGCGCAATTCGCTGCACCACGCCCACCATGAGGCCATGGAGTGCCTGGGCACCATGTTGTGGGAAAGCCAGCAGGCCGGCCGCCCGCCGGACGGCAACAGCTACATTGCCTGCATCCAGCGCCACGCCACGCGCGACTAAAAAAAAACGCCACTGCATGTGGCGTTTTTTGGTTCGGCCGGTTAACGACTAGCGGAAGCGGCTCTCGGGAACGGTCTTGAGGTCGCTGGGCAGGCTTCCCACATAGGCCGCGATTTCCTTCAATTCGGCATTGGAGAACTGCTTGGCCACACCGCCCATGATGGCATTGGCACGACCCACCTGGGCACTGCTGCCATCGCTCTTGTACGACTTGAGCGCCACAAACAGGTAGTCACCATGCTGGCCGGCAATGCGCGGGTAGCTGGGGTCAATCGGGGCACTGAAGCTGGCGCCGTGGCAGGACACGCAATTGCCCTTGGCTACCAGTTCGGCCGCATGGCCGGTGGCTGCCGGTGCAGCAGCCAGAGCGGCCGTGCCTTCCACCACGCCACTGGCGGCATAAAACGCAGACAGGTCGGCAATGTCCTGATCGGTCAGGGAGGCGGCAATGCCGCGCATGGTCGGGTGCTTGCGCTCGCCCTTCTTGTAGGCGTTCAGGGCGCTGGCGATGTACTTGGCACCCTGGCCGGAGATCTTGGGCACCTTGTGCACCTCGGGAAAGCTGGCCTGGTAGCCGATGATGCCGTGGCATCCGATGCACATGGCATTCTTCTTGGCACCCATCGTGGCATCACCTTGCACTTCCTGTGCTTGCGCAGAGACCAGGGTCACACATGCGACAAGCGCGGCGGCTACGGAAGAGAGCAGTTTGTTCATTTTGCGCGGACAATCCAAGAATGATTGGGTTAAATTGACTGGCCGGATTATATCGGCCAGCCTCTGCGAATTGCACAATCTTTGATCCTGATCAACCCTAATGACTCCCACACCGATATGAAATTTACCGGCTCCCAAAATTACGTCGCCACCCAGGATCTGAAGCTGTCGGTCAATGCCGCCATCACCCTGCAGCGCCCGCTGCTGGTCAAGGGCGAGCCGGGCACCGGCAAGACCATGCTGGCCGAAGAGGTGGCGCAGGCGCTGGACCTGCCACTCCTGCAGTGGCACATCAAGTCCACCACCAAAGCGCAGCAGGGGCTGTATGAATACGACGCAGTGAGCCGCCTGCGTGACTCGCAGCTGTCGGACATTGATGGCGGCGAGCGCGTCAAGAACATCCACAACTACATCGTCAAGGGCGTGCTGTGGCAGGCCTTTACCGCCGACAAGCCGGTTGCCCTGCTGATTGACGAGATCGACAAGGCCGACATCGAGTTCCCCAACGACCTGTTGCGTGAAATCGACCGCATGGAGTTTTACTGCTACGAGACGCGGGAGCTGATCCGCGCCAAGCACCGCCCGGTGGTGTTCATCACCTCCAACAACGAGAAGGAACTGCCCGATGCGTTTTTGCGCCGCTGCTTCTTCCACTACATCAAGTTCCCCGACGCCACCACCATGCAAAGCATTGTGGACGTGCACTTCCCGGGCCTGAAAAAAGAACTGGTCACGGCCGCCATGAAGACCTTCTTCGAGATCCGCGGCATGCCCGGCCTGAAGAAAAA
>CANBTQ010000104.1 GCA_947372425.1 Comamonadaceae bacterium
ATGCTGGACCGGTTGGCCGAACTGACCCGCAGCGCCACACCTCCCGAGGGCGCTTGCAACACCTGGCGCGCTCTGTACGCCGGCATCGCCCAGCTGCATACCGACCTGATCAACCATATCCACACTGAAAACAACATCCTGTTCGTGCAGTTCGAGCAAGCGCCGCCGGCAGCCCGCCCCGCGCCTTGCTGCGGCTCCTGCGGTGGATAAACACCCGAGATAAAGTACCCATGGAGAAGCGGCCCGCGCCCCACAAAGTCATACCCATCCAAGCAGCGGAGGGGTTTGTCGACAACCGGTTGTTCCTGGTGGCGCAGCCCGACAAGGTGTATCCGCGCTCGGTGGCCGGCTGGTTTGCCAGCTGGCGCTGGGTCATGGTGTGGGTGACGCAGATCGTGTTTTACGGCCTGCCCTGGCTGCAGTGGAATGACCGGCAGGCGGTGCTGTTTGACCTGTCGCAGCGGCGCTTTTTTGTCTTCGGCCTGGTACTGCATCCGCAGGACTTTATTTACCTGGCAGCGCTGCTGATCATTGCCGCGCTGGTGCTGTTTTTTGTCACCGCCATTGCCGGGCGCATCTGGTGCGGCTATGCCTGCCCGCAGACGGTGTACACCTCCATCTTCATGTGGGTGGAGCGCCATACCGAGGGCGACCGCCAGGCCCGCATGCGCCTGGACGCCGCGCCCTGGAGCCTGGCCAAGCTCGGCCGCAAGAGCGCCAAGCAGGCACTGTGGCTTGCCATTGCCCTGGTCACCGGCCTGAGCTTCGTCGGCTACTTCGCGCCGGTGCGGGCGCTGGTGGCCGAACTGTCAGCCGGCCTGCTGTCGCCCTGGGAGTGGTTCTGGGTGCTGTTCTACGGCTTTGCCACCTATGGCAATGCCGGCTACATGCGCGAGCAGGTGTGCAAGACCATGTGCCCCTATGCGCGCTTTCAGAGCGCGCTGATGGACAACGATTCCATGGTCATCGCCTACGACGCGGCGCGCGGAGAAAGCCGCGGCTCGCGCAAACGCGGTGCCGACCCCAGACCCCTGGGTCTGGGCGACTGCATTGACTGCACGCTGTGTGTGCAGGTCTGCCCCACCGGCATCGACATCCGCAACGGCCTGCAAAACGAGTGCATTGCCTGTGCCGCCTGCATCGATGTGTGCGACCAGGTCATGACCAAGATGAACTATCCCCTCGGGCTGATCCGCTACTCCTCGGGCAATGGCATTGCGCAGCACCTCAGCACGCCGCAGATCGTGCAGCGCGTCAACCGCCCGCGCGTCTGGATTTACGGTGTGCTGCTGCTGGCCATCGGCAGCCTGTTTGTCATCAGCCTGTCCACCCGCAAAGGCTTTTCGGTGGATGTGATGAAAGACCGCGGCACGCTGGCGCGCGAGGTGGAGCAAGGCGCCATTGAAAACGTCTACCGCATGCAGGTGATGAACGGCCTGGAGCACCCGCAGCACTACCGCGCCAGTGCGCGCGGCCTGCCGGGTCTGCAACTGGTGTCGGAGCCGGAGCTGGCGGTGGAGGCCAACGGCATCAACTCACTGGCGATCCGGCTTGCATTGCCGCAGGCCGAGGCCGAGAACCTGCGCGGCCAGACCCTGCCCATCGTCTTTCAGGTGCAGACCGAAGTGGACGGCAAGCTGGTCAGCACCGAAGAGAAGTCCACCTTTTACGTTCCCCGCTAGCGCCTGGCCATTTCGCAGCAGGCACTGGCATGGTCCCCACCCGAAAGCACATGCCATGGCTACCCTGATCCCTATCCGCGAAGCAGCCCGCCCGGGCCAGCCGCCGCGCTTTGCCCTGTGGGAGCTGGGCTTCAGGCCCTTCTACCTGCTGGCCAGCAGCTTTGCCACGCTCTCGATTGCGCTCTGGGCGCTGCAGTTTGCCGGCCTGCTGGGCCACGCCTACCTGCAGGGGCCGCTGTGGCATGCGCACGAAATGCTGTTCGGCTTTGCCATGGCCGTGCTGGTCGGTTTTTTGCTCACGGCCGGGCGCAACTGGTCGGGCCAGCCCACGCCCACCGGCCAGGCCTTGATGGCCCTGGCCCTGCTCTGGCTGACCGGGCGCGTGCTGGTGCTCACACCCTTTGGCTGGGCTGCTGCGCTGGTCAGCAGTGCCTTTCCGCTGGCGGCGGCCGTGGCGCTGGGCATCCCGTTTTACAAGGCGCGCAACACCCGCAACTACTTCTTTGTCGGCCTGCTGGCGCTGCTGGGCCTGGCCGAACTGAGCGTGCACCTGGGCGCGCTGGGTGTGCTGCAAATACCCGGCTGGGCCGGCATTGCCATCGCACTGGATGTGATGCTGTTTGTGCTGGCGGTAATGGGCGGGCGGGTGATTCCCATGTTCACCAACAACGGCGTGCCTGGCGCTGGGGCCGTGCGCCAGCCGCAGCTGGAGAAGCTGGCCCTGGGTCTGACGCTGGCCCTGTTGCTGGCCGATCTGCTGCAGCTTACCGGCCCGGCCCTGGTGGTGCTGGCCCTGCTGGGCTGTGCCGCCCACCTGGCACGCTGGCTGCTGTGGCGGCCCTGGAAGACCTGGCGCAACCCGCTGGTCTGGGTGCTGCACCTGGCGTATGCCTGGATACCGGTGCACCTGCTGCTGCGCGCCCTGGCCGCGCTGGACTGGGTGCCGGCCTCGGTAGCCACCCATGCGCTTACCGCCGGCGCCATGGGCGGCATGGTCATCGGCATGATGACGCGCACCGCCCTGGGCCACACCGGCCGGCCGTTGCGGGCCGGCGCCACCGAGCTGCTTTGTTATGTGCTGGTGGCCTTGGCGGCCGTGGTCCGCGTGGGTGTGCCCCTGTTGGCGCCGGCGCTGCTCTATCATGCGGTGATAGTCGCGTCCTTGCTGTGGTCTTGCGGTTTTGGCTGGTACACCCTGCGCTACTGGCCCATCCTGAGCCGCGCGAGGCCCGACGGGTATCCCGGCTAGTCCGGGTTCGGGCAGAAGCCCGCAGCGCCGTGCGTGCTGCGGACAGTGGTTTGATGCAGGGAGTTGCCGATGGAATCCGATCGCCCCAATGAGCCAGCCGCCACCGCGCCGGGCGCGCGCCTGCGCCCGGTCTGGCGCACCACCCTGGAGCTCCAGGCCGGCATGGTGATTGCCAAGCCGGTGTCGGCCGCCTCCGGTGGCTACGCCACCATGTCGCTCGGTGCCGGCGGCAGCATCACCGAAGAAACCATTGCGCAGATGATGGTCAAGGGCATTGAGTGCGTGGCCGTGGTCAATACCGACCCGCCCGGCGAGGCCGCCTACGCCCTGGCCACCCAGCAGTACACGGAGCGGCTGCAACAGATCTTCGGCCCCGCGCCCACCCCGAACTGCCAGGCCCTGCTGGACGCCATGTTGCGGCGCGGGCCCCTGCCGTGCTGAACCGCGCCAACCTGCTGCAGGAGGTGGCCAAGCTGGCCAGATACCTGCCGCCGTTTCCGGCCATCGTGGTCCAGCTGCTCGACATGTTGCGCGACGAGTCCGTCACGTTTGAGGTGCTGGCGCGCATGGCGCGCAACGACCCGGTCATCTCCGCCAACATCCTGGCCCAGGCCAACCACATCCGCCGCTTGCATGCCCAGTCGGACCTGACCGACGCCTTTGTGGCGGCCTCCATCATCGGCATCAACCGGGTGCGCCGCATCGTGGTGGCCGTGGGCATGAACCGCTTTGTTTCCTCCGTGCCCGGCGGCCCGTTTCTGTTTCACCACTCGCTGGCGGTGGCGATTGCGGCGCAGGAGCTGGCGGTGTTCAGCGGCCAGTCGCAGGACCTCTCCTACATTGCCGGCATGCTGCATGACGTGGGCCAGCTCTGCCTGCACATGCTGGACGAGCGGGCCTTCGAGAAGGTCTATCTGGACTCGGCCGTGGACGGCAAGCTGGTGCAGCGTGAGGCCCAGGTGTTTGGTGCCGACCACTGCGAGGTGGGCGCGCAACTGGCGCGTTACTGGAACCTGCCCGATGAAATCCACTCCGCCATCCTCAACCACCACGACGAAGAAACCGTGACCGGCCCCCTGCAGGCCTGCATCAGCCTGTCCGAATCCGTGGTGCGGGCGCTGGACCTGCCCAACTCCCCCAAGAACCGGGTCACCCTCATCAACCAGCATGCCGTGTCCGAACTGGCGGTGGACTGGAGTGACCCCGGCATGACCGATTTGTTTGACCGCTGTGTGACACGCTTTCGCCATGCCACCGTGCACTGAGCGCCACACCCGCCCGGATGCACCACCATGACCACCAAAAAATCAAGCCACAGCCCGGCCCTGCAAAAGGCCGACTTTGAGGCGCTGGCCCAGTTCCGCTACCAGTTGCGCCAGTTTTTGCGCTTCAGCGAAGACGCCTGCAACGCCCAGGGCATTACGCCCCTGCAATACCAGCTGCTGCTGCAGACCAAGGGCTACCCGGGCCGCCAGTGGGCCACGCTGACCGAGCTGGCCGAGCGCCTGCAGGCCAAGCACCACGGCGTGGTAGCCCTGGTGACCCGCTGCGAGGCGCTGGGCCTGGTCCAGCGCAAAAGCAGCGCCAGTGATTTGCGCCAGGTCGAGGTTCACCTCACGGCCAAGGGCGAGAAGCAGGTGGCTGCACTGGCCCGGATACACCGCGCCGAGCTGAGCACCTTGCCCGACTTTGTGGCCATGCCGGTGCTGGCACCGATCCGGCGGTCCGGCAAATCCCGCACGGCTGCATAGGCGGCTGCGGGGTCCGGACGGGCCTATATTAGAGTTGCACGCTCAAGTTTGCTGCAGTGCAAGGTAAATGTAGTGCTACTGCCCTACACTGGTAGAAACCCTAGGTAAACCTGCCGTCGGGTTTTCCAACAGAAATGCCCATGTTTTCAATCTTCAGCCTCAACCCGCTCCAGAACCGCCTACCCGCCGATCTGGACACGCACGCCAAGCAATCCAGCCGGTTGCTCACCAGTGCCGCCCACCACCGCCAGAAGATTTCCAAGAGCCAGGTACGCCGCAGTCTGCAGCTATCCAAGGAGTTGGCACTCACCCAGCAGGCGATTGCCGCATCCATGGGCCAGGGCTCGGCCCTGCAACTGGCGGCCGACTACTGCCTGGACGCTACCCAGCGCCTGGCCCTGACGGTGGACGTGTTGCGCGAACGCGGCAACAACGACAAGACCCACGAAGAGGCGGGCACCCCACCGGTGCTGGACTACGCCTACGAGCTCATCGTGGACGGCCGCAGCCTGGAGCGCCCGGTCAATTACCAGTTGCTCAAGATCCTGGCGCCCAAGGGCGTCAAGGTGGTGGAGGCCAAGCGCCCCTACATGATCATCGACCCGCGCGCCGGCCACGGTGCCGGCATTGGCGGCTTCAAGCCCGACAGCCAGGTCGGCGTGGCGCTGCGCGCCGGCCACCCGGTCTATTTTGTGGTGTTCCGCCAACACCCCGAGCCCGGCCAGACCCTGGTGGATGTGATGCATGCCGAGGCCGGCTTCCTGCGCGAGATTGCACGCCGCCACCCCGACTCCAACAAACCCGTGGTGGTGGGCAACTGCCAGGGCGGCTGGGCCACGCTGATTCTGGCCGCGGCCAACCCGGAGCTCGCCGGCCCGCTGGTGCTGAACGGCGCACCGGTCTCCACCTGGTCGGGCCAGGTGGGTGAGAGCCCGATGCGCTACAACGGCGGCCTGCTGGGCGGCGTGATGCCGGCCATGCTGATCTCGGACCTGGGCGGCGGCGAGTTTGACGGCGCGCACCTGGTATCCAACTTTGAGATGCTCAACCCCAGCCGCAATTTCTTCGGCAAGTACTACGACCTGTTTGCCGATGTGGACAACAAGCGCGAGAGCTTTCTGGAGTTTGAAAAATGGTGGGGCGGTTACCACTTCACCAACGAGGCCGAGATCCGCTGGATCGTGGAGACGCTGTTTGTGGGCAACAAGCTGGCGCGCGGCCAGGCCGAACTGGAGCCGGGCAAGCTGCTGGACCTGAAGGCCATCCGCTCGCCCATCATCGTGTTTGCCAGCCGCGGTGACAACATCACGCCGCCGCAACAGGCGCTCAACTGGATTGTGGACACCTTTGTGGACGAGCAGGAAATCCGCATCCGCGGCCAGCGCATCGTCTACATGGTGCACGACAAGGTGGGCCACCTGGGCATCTTCGTGTCGTCCTCGATTGCCCGCAAGGAGCACACCGAGATGACCTCCACGCTCAAGACCATCGAGGCGCTGGCGCCCGGTCTGTACGAGATGAAGATCGACGAGACGGCCGGTGACGAGGGCAACGAACACTTCTTCGTCAGCTTCCATGACCGCAAGATGCAGGACATCCTGACCACGGTGGAAAACGACCGCGAGCAGGAGAAAGACTTTGCCGCCGTGGCCCGCCTGTCGGAGCTGGGTGCCAAGACCTATGACATGGCCGTGCGCCCGGTGCTGCAAAACCTGGTGACGCAGCAAAGCGCCGATGCCTTGCGCGACGCCCATCCCTCGCGCGTCAGCCGCAAGCTGTTTTCCGACGCCAACCCCCTGCTGGGCCTGCTGGAGCCCACGGTGGAGTGGGCGCGCACGCAACGCCAGAAGACCACGCCCGACAACCCGTTCCTGGCCGTCGAGCGCCTGATGGCCAACAGCGTGATGCAGACCATGGACCTGCTGCGCGACCTGCGCGACGCGGCCTACGAAAACACCTTTCTCTCCATCTACGGCACGCCCTGGATGCACACCCTGGGCCAGGTTGGCAACGAGCAGGCCGCACCCCAGCCGGCCGCCGACATGCGCCACATGCCCGAGGTGGACAAGGCTTTGGCCCATATCGAACAGGGCGACCTGGCTGCCGCCGTGATCCGCATGCTGGTGATGCTGGCCGGCTCACGCGGCTCGGTGCGCAAGGACCGGCTGGAGCGCTCGGCCGTGGTGCTCAACAGCACCGAGCCCTTTGCCTCCATGGGTGCCGAGCGCCGGGCCGAACTGATTCAGCAGCAATCCATCATTGCCGAGTTTGAGCCCAAGCGCGCCGTGGAAACCCTGCCGCTGCTGCTCAAACACGCTGCAGACCGCAGCAAGGCGCTGGAGGTGGTCAACCACATCCTGGGCGCACGCGACGAGATGGAGCCCCATTCGCTCAAATTGATCCAGCGCATGGAAACCCTGCTGGGCGCGCCGGACAATAAAACCAGCAAACCTGTGGCGGCCAAGAAAGCCGCTCCGGCCAGGAAAGCGCCACGGGTCCACTAGGAACCCGGTATGAAATCCAAAATCGTTTCTGCAGCCGACGCGGTTGCGCTGATCCATGACGGCGACACCCTGGTGTGTTCCGGCTTTGGCATGGTCGGTGTACCCGACGAACTGCTGCTGGCGCTGGAGCAACGATTTCTGGACACGGCCCTGCCGCGCAATCTGCACCTGCTGTTTGGCGGCGGCCCCGGCGACGGCAAGGACCAGGGCCTGAACCGCATTGCGCATGAAGGCCTGATTGCCTCGGCCATCGGCGGCCACTGGGGCCTGGTGCCCAAGGTGGGCGCCATGGCCATGGCCGGCCAGATTGCCGCCTACAACCTGCCGCTGGGCGTGATCTCGCACCTGTACCGCGACATTGCCGCCGGTCTGCCGGGTAACGTCTCGGCGGTGGGCTTGGGCACCTTTGTCGACCCGCGTCTGCAGGGCGGCAAGATCAATGCGCGCACCACCGAAGAGATTGTCGAAGTCATCAGCCTGGGCGGGCGCGAGCTGCTGTTCTACAAGGCGCCCAAGCCCAACGTAGCCTTTATCCGCGCCTCGATTGCCGACACCGATGGCAACCTCTCGCTGGAACGCGAGGCGCTCACCCAGGACGCGCTGGCGATTGCCATGGCCGTCAAAAACTCCGGCGGTGTGGTGATTGCCCAGGTGGAATACGTCACCGAAGCCGGCTCCATGCTGCCGCGGCGCGTCAAGGTGCCGGGCATTCTGGTGGACTGCGTGGTGGTGGCCCGCCCGCAGTACCACATGCAAACCTATGGCACGGCCTACCACCCCTCGCTCTCGGGCGAAATGCGCGTGCCGCTGGACGCCCTGCCACCCATGGCCTTTGACGAGCGCAAGGTGATTGCCCGGCGTGCCGCGTTTGAGCTGATGCCCAATGCCGTGGTCAACCTGGGAATCGGCATGCCCGAAGGCGTGGCCGCGATTGCCAATGAAGAGCGGCTGTTGCGCTACATGACGCTCACCGCCGAGCCCGGCCTGGTGGGTGGCGTGCCCGGCAGCGGCATGAACTTCGGCTCGGCCATGAACGCCACGGCGCAGCTGGACATGAACCAGCAGTTTGATTTTTACGATGGCGGCGGGCTCGATCTGGCGGTGCTGGGTCTGGCCGAATGCGATGCGCGCGGCAATATCAACGTGAGCCGCTTTGGCCCGCGCCTGGCCGGTGCCGGCGGCTTTATCAACATCACGCAGAACAGCCGCACCGTGCTCTTCATCGGCACCTTTACCGCCGGCGGGCTGGAAGTGCAGGTGGGCAACGGCCAGCTGAAGATATTGAAAGAGGGCAAGCACCGCAAGTTTGTCGACACCATCGAGCAGGTCACCTTCAGCGGCGCATACGCCGCGCGCGAAGGCAAGCGCGTGCTGTATGTGACCGAGCGCTGCGTGCTCACGCTCACGCCCGAGGGGCTGGAACTGACCGAGGTAGCGCCCGGCGTGGATATTGAACGCGACATCCTGCCCTACATGGCCTTCAAGCCCCTGATCCGCAATCCGATTGCCATGGATGCGCGCATCTTCAGCGATGCGCCCATGGGCCTGAAGGACACGCTGCTGTCC
The DNA here is from genome assembly GCA_947372425.1 of Comamonadaceae bacterium. Taxonomy (GTDB): domain Bacteria; phylum Pseudomonadota; class Gammaproteobacteria; order Burkholderiales; family Burkholderiaceae_C; genus Allorhodoferax. The sequence continues at coordinate 8,753 of CANBTQ010000104.1, forward strand.
ATTTCACTGCTGGATCGCATTGCGTACCAGCCCGAACGCAATCTGTTGTTCCTCAACTTCCAGGGCCTCAAGCTCACCAGCGCCAAGGACGCGCACGATGTGCAGGCGGCGGTGGAGCGCAAGTGCATCGAGATCGGCCACAAGGTCAACGCCATCGCCAACTACGACGGCTTTGAAATCCTGGAGCCGGCCATGGATGCCTACGCCGGTGTGGTCAAGCACATGAGCGAACACCACTACAGCAACATCACCCGCTACAGCACCAGCGCCTTTCTGCGCAACAAGCTGGGCGCGGCCATCAGCGGCCGCGGCCTGGCACCGCATATTTACGAGACCCAGGCCGAGGCCGAGGCGGCGATTTAGGCTTGGCTCAGACGCACGGCCAGATGGTCGGCCGCGTCTGACCAGTCGGAGTCTTGCGCCATGGCTTGCGCCAGAAAATGGGCCTGCACCGGCGTCCAGAACGCCGCCTCGCACAGGGCCTCGCCGACGCGCAGGCGGTGGCGGGCGCTGAAAGCGTCGATATCCGCCGGTTCGGCCGGCAAGCCCAGTTGGCGAAACAGGTGGCTGAGGTCGTGCAGGCTGGTTTCCATGGGGGCTCCCGGGGTTGGTGGATGGCACATGGTTGCGCAAATGCCATAGGCACACTGCCGTGTCATCCAATACCGGGCCCGCGCGGGCCCGGGCCGGTGGGTGGCGTGCTTAGCGGCTGGCGTGGATGCGGCTCACCAGTGCCTGGGTAAATTCCGCGGTGCCGGCCTTGCCGCCCAGGTCGCCGGTGCGCACCTGGTCCAC